>JBGQIG010000177.1:0-6468 GCA_041498365.1 Terriglobia bacterium
CAGAGGAATGTCCCCCACTTCGTCCAGGAACAAACTACCCATGTCCGCCAGTTCCAGGCGCCCGATCTTTTGGCTCACGGCGCCGGTGAAGGCGCCTTTTTCGTGGCCAAAGAGTTCGCTCTCCAGCAATCCTGTGGGAATTGCGGCGCAGTTCAGTTTGACGAAGACCCGGTCTTTCCGCGAACTCATGCGGTGAATAGCGCGGGCGATCAGCTCCTTCCCCGTTCCCGTGTCACCCAGGACAAGTACAGTGGCATCGCTGGGCGCAACCGTTCTTGCCTGGGAAAGCGCCCGCTTCAGCGCCGCACTTTCCCCCACGATCTCTTCGAAGTTGAGTTCGGTACGAATTTCCTCTTCCAGGTAAAGTTTTTCGCTGGCCAGCTTATGCGTAAGTTCAGCAATTTCACGGTAGGCCCGAGCGTTGTCGAGCGCCACCGCCACCTGCGCTGCCACCTGCTGCAGAAATCCGATGTCTTGTGGCGCAAAGGCGTTCGTGTCCTTACTGGCGAGATTCAAGGTCCCAAGTTCACCTTTGCGCGTGGTCAGAGGAATACAGCAGAGCGACTGGATTCCGTAGTCCAGCATCTGGTTTACAAAGCTGGATTGAATTCCCATTAGATCCTTGCGGGTAAAAATTTTGATTTCCCGTTCCAGTAAGGCGCGGCCCGCTGGAGTGTCTCTTACCGGAAGTGTCGTGTCGGCGCCCGCCAATCCCTTGGTCAAAGGGGAATCCAGCGGATAGAACGATAAGGAATGAGCCGCTTCGTCATAAACCGCTACGCTGGCGTAGTCGTAACGGATCATCCTGCGCATGAAGCCGGAAATCGTAGGAAACAGCTTCTGCAGATCGCGGGTCGTAACCAGTGTGTTGTTCACCTCCAGCAGCATTCGCAGTCTTTCTTTTTCCCGCGCCAGGGCCTCGCGCGTAAGGGCATTCTCCACCGCCACAGCGACCAGTTTTGCCACCCGCGGCAAAAGCCGCATATCTCTTTCGGTGTAGGCATTGGCCCGAGAGCTGCCCAGACCTAGTGTTCCCAAGCGATTCTGGGCAGTGGTCAATGGCAACCAACAATATGACCGGAGTCCTTTCTCGCGCAGTGTATTCATTACCGGAGGGAAGCGCGGGTCCGACGCGAGGTCGGGCACAACCAGTGGTTGCTGATTTTGCCAGGCCCACCCGGCTGGTGATTCCTCTACCGGAACTTCCAGCGGGACAGGGGCAATCTCGCTGCCCTCCCAAAGGTGCAGCCGCATCACGTTTCTTTTAGGATCGTAAAGTGAAAAGTTGGCGGCGTCCGCCGCTGCTATCTGTCGCAGTCGCTCGGCCATCGCGACGAACAGTTCGGGCAGACTATGATGGTGAACTACGAGGTCCGCCATCTCAAGCAGAGCTTCGTAACGGCGAAGATCCGCTTCAGGGTCGAAGTGACTTTCTGTACTCAATTTGCGCGAGCCCCAATTAACCCCCTCGAGCAAACGGCAGCATTATAGTGTTATTGGCCTACGGGTAAACGTTATTTTTACTTTCTTGTCCCGTTTTCGGAACAAACCGTAGTCGGAGACCTCTAAGTCCCGGACCGGTGAAATGCAGGTTTTCAGAACAAGGTCACAGTGCGGGGCAGAAATCTCTATAGCAGGGCGGAAAGGCGAGCCGCCTGGGTGGGATGCTGGATCAGGGCAAGTTGACTGGCTAAACCACTGAGATGTTGGTATTTATCTGCTAGTTGGTCATACGAAAGTCGCGCCTCGGGCAGCGCCTTCCGAACATACAACTTTGCGATCGAGAGGAGTGCGTAGGCTCGCAGGCGCAGTGCGCTATCGACCAATTGCCGGCCAGCCAGCGCGATGCGAGGGTCGGCGCTCCGAGCTGCGGCCTCGCCCAGACGCAATAGGAAAGCTGCATTGTGTGCTGTGTTCCGAATATATTCCATGGCTGCTTGAATGCGTTCCCTTTGAATCGCACGAAACTCGCCCGGGAGAAGAGTGGCGCGTAAGAATTTTTCTTCCTCCGGATCCATGAGGTTTCGGAACGCAACGATGTCAACTGGCCTAGTGCAGCCTGCCAGATCCTCCAACCCTTTGACAGATGCGCTACGGCCGCCTTCAACGTATAGCAGCAGAAGCAGGATTGCCAGCGCAGCGAGGACCAGGGTGAAGGAAAGAATCATTGCAGTAGCAGACGTTGTAATTCAGCGTTCCATTGTTCGAGGTTACTTTCCGGCAATTCCTTCACTTGGCGTTTCCCCGTTTCGGGGACCAGTAGATACACCAACCAAATCATTACACAGCAATGATAGGTCGCCATGGTGACAAAGTCGAAAACGTAGCCGGCCACCGGCCCGGTCCGAATTGCCTCCGTAGCCAGATCAACGCTGGAGAAGATGGCCAAACCAATTGCGATGCCATACGTGAAGCTCCGCCAGGAAAGACCAAAGTAGGAAGAGAATCCGACGAGGAGCAGCAACAACCCGCTCTGCATCACCGCCACGGCGCGGTCCAGAACGTGAATTCCGGAAACAATGGGAACTGAACCATCTGCGGGCGCGTGAACTGCAACCACGATGGCTATGAGCAGCAGCACCACGGTCGCCCAGCGGAAAAGAACGTGGCTTAGTTCCTTCAGCCCGGGGTAGTTGGTGAAAACGCTGGAGAAAATCTCCGAGATAACAGCAAAACGCAATGCGATGCTGATTGCCAGCCCCACCCAATATACACACAAGTACTGATAGCCCGAGACCGCAGGGCTGTGATCCAGGACGAATAGCGTTCCTTCCTGCACGATCTGGAATATCGTATAGTTGAGAAACACCGGAAATTCACGGAATAATCTGCGCCGGATCATGACGATCGCAATAATTATCTGGAGGGCGTGGGGTGCAATCCAAAGGTAGTGCCACAGGAATGAGTGAGGGTACATGGCGACTGGCGGGAACTATATCCCGTTTTACCCGTTAGTCGCAAACACTATTCCCCTGATGCAGAGTCCACACCCTCCAGTTCAAGCTAAGTTCTCATATATCTAGCTTGTAAGTAGGGACAGGGTTGCCTGATGCGCTACGGTTTACACGTGTGGCCTGGAAAACATTGCGGCTTGGGGCCTCCGTCCGCCTTCAGGGTAATAGGATTCGAGAGTGCGCCTGCGAGCAGCAAAACGCCAGCGAGTAGAAGTAAAAGTTTCTTCACGGTGGAACTCCTTTTCGGAGTGGATTGGGAAGTTCAACCGTGCTAAGGTGGGCTTCAATTGAGTCGCTTCTGCACAAAACCGGAAACAGTCCGGTTTTCTGAAATCAGGAAAATGACACTGAAGTCAGCTCTCGAAGACTTGTTAGGAACGACGCTTGCAGGCGTCGCGGGAATTGTCGGGAAGATCGAGTATGTTGCGAGCTTGCGAGACTCGGTGTCGGGCACCTATTCGCATTGGGGATTAAGCCGGGCTTACGGAGAGAAGGCAGCGCAGGAGGCTCTTGCGGAGGCGCATCGTCAATTGTTTCTCAGAGTGCTGCGCACTCCGTTGCGCACCTTGCGCGATGACGTTGTGGTTTCGAGTGGGGCGTTGCAGATGACGGCGGGCGAGTATATGGAGAGACTTCGAAGCCGCGTGCCGGACTTGCTGCCGGCAGACCTGAGCGGCGGATCTGCAGGGCACTTCAGTTCAGTGCTGCACGCTCTTTCGATTCTGGTTTCGGGTCAGGCAAAGACTCGACGGGAAGCCACTCCCCCAGTTTGACGGCAATGCCAACTACCTGGCCGATCACTTCCGCTTCCTGCGGATGTCGTAGTACCCTTACCGCCACGGGCGAGAGCGAATGCGGTTGTAGCGTGATGTGCTCGCCTTTCAGACTGCACCAGCAGCAGGTATATCCTTCGCGGGTCTCGACGAAGTAGACGGGCCGCTCAAGTTCGGAGCGCCACATCCCTTGCTCGACCTTATTTCTGCTTTCATCCACCTGCAGAAAACTGCCCGGCGGCAACAGCGGATACATAGTGAAATCCTGGCTGCCAATATAGCCGTATGTGTATTTGTCGGTGCTTAACTTGGCCAGGTACGCCAGCGGCACCAGTCCCCACTGCTCGACCATGCGACTGAAGTTGGCGCTGCGACGAGGGTCGAACGCGGGATCGAGGCGTGTGGGTATCGCGACCGCATCTGCAGCCTGCAGAGTTTCAGCAACGTGTGACCTGGGCGGAAGACTGAGGTGCAAATCCGCCGCCGACAAACTCAGGTCAATTCCGTACCACGTCAATACTTCGCGGATATCGCAGCGGTAGACTATGGCGAGAGAGTAAAGGCGGAAAATGCTGGGAATCAAGCCTTTGGTTTCAATGTCGGACAAGCGGCTGGGGCTGACGACAAATTCATCATTCCCGTGCCGTTCAGCAATGCGAGCGCTGGCACTTTCAACGTCACGCATGGTGAGGCCAAGGCGCTCGCGTAGACTGCGCAGGTTCAGTCCCGCCGTGAGGATGGCGATCCTACCCTCTGGAGCCTGCATCAAGATTGTCCCGGATCAGCTGCGTTCCTCTACTCTCAATTCGAGGCTATACTTCGCGGCTGATGAAGCCCCCAGTATAGGAGTGGCTGTGTGATCGTGGTTGCGATCCGCGGTCTGCGCCCCCTCGAACTTGCGGCAGAACCCGGCAACGCAGCGAACAATAAACCAAAGGCTGCCCGCTTGCAAAGGACTTTTGTCCATCCTCAAAATTGTGATCGTCTGCATCAATCTTTCAGCGTGTCAACGTTTTGCTCACAGTTGTCTCTTCTGGAATAGCTCAGCCTGCAGATCTTGATACGGCTTGCGGCTATAATCGAGCCATGGCTCGCGGATGGGAGAGCAAATCGGTGGAGGAGCAGCAGGCCGCCGCAACCACGCAGACCGAATTAAAACAACAACTTACGCCGCAACAAGCCGCCCGGCAGCGGCAGTCGGAGGCGATTGAGCTGTCCCGTCGGTGCATTCTTCAGCGACTCCAATCCGTGCAGAATCCTCGTCACCGCCAAATGCTTGAAAGTGCACTGTCTGAACTGGACACCCGGCGGGCACGCCTGGGCTAAGTCTATGGTTTGGTTCAGTTTGAATGTTTCTGACGTATAATGGTTACCTCCCCCATGAAAGCTTACGTATACGTTTCGCTCAAAAAGAGCGTTCTGGATCCGCAGGGAAAAACCATTCAGGGCGCACTTAAGAAAATGGGATGTAAGGGATTGGAAGAGGTCCGCCAGGGCAAGTATTTCGAGCTCACGCTCGATGGCGGCCTGAGCCGGAGCGAAGTCGAGGCGGAAGTGACGCGCATCGCTCGCGACGTCCTGACCAACCCGGTGATTGAAGAGTTTCGTTTCTCCCTTGAGGAATGAAGACGACTAGCCGAACTCCGCGGTTCGGTTATGGAAAGCTGTCCTGCTAAGCAGGCTGTTTATCCGCGGAACGTGCGGTTTGCGTTTTGAAGCAGTGGCCGGTTTCTAACTCACACGAACAACTTCGGTCTCCCCGCCGAAAATAGGAGCATCAGTATGTGCGGCATAGTGGGATACGTTGGCAAGAAGCGGGTCGTGCCTGTCATCATCGACGGACTTAGACGGCTGGAGTATCGCGGCTACGATTCGGCCGGAATCGCAGTGTGCGGCAATGGCGAGGGTTTGCAGATTCGCCGCGCTGAGGGTAAGCTGCGCAACCTGGAAGAGGCGATTCGCCTCAAGCCGCTCGATGGTACCTATGGAATTGGCCACACTCGCTGGGCCACACATGGCCGCCCCACGGAAGAAAACGCCCACCCGCATCGCGATTGCACGGGAAGAATTGTTGTAGTTCACAACGGCATCATCGAGAATTATGTTTCTCTGAAGCGAAAGCTCATCGAGGAGGGCCACCGCTTCACCACCGAAACCGATACCGAAGTAATCGCCCACCTGGTTGAGAAATATTTCTTGCAGACCGCCAATGGTCATCGCCCCTCGCTGGAAGATTGTGTCCGCAAAACCGTAGGTCAGCTGAGCGGCGTGTTCGCGCTGGCGGTGATTGCAGTAGATGAGCCGAACAAGATCGTGGCCGCTCGCAACGGCCCCCCGGCCGTAATCGGCCTGGGTAAGGACGAATACTTCGTGGCTTCCGATGTGCCCGCGATTCTCTATCACACCCGCGATCTGTTCTTCCTGGCTGATGGCGACCTCGCCGTGATTACGCCGGAAGGCGTGCAGCTCACCGACTTCAACGGACAGCCCATCGTCCGCCAGGTTCAACACGTTACCTGGGACCCGATCATGGCGGAAAAGGGCGGGTTCAAGCACTTCATGCTCAAGGAGATCTACGAGCAGCCACGCTCGGTGCGTGACACCACGCTGGGACGGGTCTCGCAGGAAACCGGCCAGGTCTTCCTTGATGAGATGGAGATCACCGAAGCTGAATTCAGAGGCGCGAAGAAAATCAACATCGCAGCTTGCGGAACCAGTTGGCACGCGGCCCAGGCCGGCAA
>JBGQIG010000178.1:0-6445 GCA_041498365.1 Terriglobia bacterium
CAGTCCTGCCCGATTTCCGCCAGGTAGGCTTGCAGCAGTTTTCGCCTGGTTTTGAGCAACGGGCGGATGATCGAGGCCGTGAACTGAGAACCGTTAACTGACAACTGGGGATAGATTCCAGCCAGTCCGCGTGTGCCGGCGCCGCGAACGACTCTAAGCAAAACCGTTTCCGCCTGGTCGTCTAAAGTATGAGCGGTGGCAATGCGGTTAAGCCTGGTCTCAGCGAATAGCCGACGGAAGTACTGATAACGAAGTTGCCGCCCAGCCGCCTCGGTGCTGAGGTGCTGGCTCCGGGCCCGCGCCGCAACATCGCCGGCGGCGCAGTGAAAATCCAATTTGTGCCCTTGTGCCAGTCGGGCTACGAAATGCTCATCTGCATTGGCCTCCGCACCGCGGAGTTTGTGGTTGAAATGAACCACCGAAAGGACAATTCCGAGTTCCTGGCGCAACTCGAGCATGAGTCGCAGAAGCGCCACTGAATCCGCTCCACCTGAAACCGCAATTCCCACGCGGTCGCCGGTCTGAATAAGTTTCTGCCGCCGGATGTACTCGAGGACGCTCTGCGCCAGCTTTTCCACGGCTGCTTCCACCGCTACATGGTACATCCGCTAGCCTGACCAGGCGCGGCTCACTAGGCGCCAATATGCGTCTTCCACCTTGCATTTTCGAATGCATCGTGGCCTGGTTACTTCATTCCATCATCCGGTTCAGATCCGCATACGAAAGCGAGCCTTCCAGGGCGCCATAGGTTCCCGCGCTCCTGAGTTCTTCGGCCATCCGCCGCACGAGGCCCAGAGTCGCTCGCATCGGACCGGATCCCAGGCTGACCCTGGCAACGCCCAGCTTTTGCAGCTCAGGCACGGGTGGAAATCCCGGTCCAGCCAGGATGTTTATGGGACAGCGCAAGTCTTTTACCAGCCTTGCGATGGTCTGGGCATCCCGAAGGCCGGGGACAAATACGCAATCCGCACCGGCGTCGCGAAATGCCTCCAGCCGACTCAGTGCGGCATCGTAGCGCTTTTCCGGGGCTTCGAGTTGCAGCAGATACACATCGGTCCGCGCATTCAGAACCATCGGCACCTCTCGCGCCGCCTCCAGCACCGCTTTCACTCTTTCCACCTGGAGAGTCATATCCAGTAGGGGATGCTGCGGATCACCCGTAGCGTCCTCCAGATTCATTCCGACCGCACCAGCTTCGGCGACCTCGCGTGCGGTCCTGGCGGCGTCTTCAGGGCGATGGCCATATCCCGCTTCTACGTCTGCCGTGACCGGGACCTGGACCGCTGCGGCAATGCGCCCGACTACCTGCAGCATCTCCAGCCGAGAGATGCGCTGTCCGTCGGGATATCCCAAGGTGAAAGCAATACCGGCGCTGGTGGTGGCGATGGCGCCGAAGCCGCTTTCGGCGAATACGCGGGTGCTGGCTACATCCCAGGCGTTGGGCAGCAGGAGGATTCGCCCCCCTCGATGCATGGCGCGGAACGCGTCAGCCTTTGCCCTTTGTTTTTTCGTGTCCAACATGACCAACTCCGCTGGCAAAGTCCTTTGTAAGAATCGGCACGGGCTGCTCTTGGCCAACGCTAGCGACCAACGACTACTGGCTGTCTTTCTTCATCTTCGCCAGAAATCTCCCCATACTCACCACTGCGCGACCGACCGTGCCTCGTCCGATTTCCTGTTTATCATCGTGCGCCGTCACTCGCAGGGTATAGAACTTCCCGTCAAACGATTCCAGTATTCCTCGTGCCCGAACCCGCGCGCCGATCCCGCTGGCAGCGCGGTGTTCGATATTGATTGCCGTTCCGACCGTGATCTCGTCGCCCTCACAGTAGGGCTGGAGCGCCTGAAAGGCCGCAATCTCCATCAGCCGGATCATGTCCGGCGTGGAATAGACTGGCGGAAGATTAGGGTTGTGTGCTGCCAAGGTATGCTTCAGCTCCACAGTTTGTTCTACTTCGCCTCGCGCCCCGATGGGCATTGCTTTCGCCATAGTGGATCATTTCCTCAAAGGAAAGAGCCATTGATTCTACAATCAATGGCTCTTTCTCCATGATCTGCGAGCGGGTTTACGCCGCCTTCGCCATCCGACGTTCCTCGATTCCATCCAATGCGCGCCACAAAGCCCTCGCTGCGTCCTCGGCGGCCGTGAGCGCTTTCTCCGCTGCTTCCGGGCTTGCCTTTAGCCGAGACTCCAGCTGCTGCTTCCAGACCTGCGCATGATACACATCCGCGGTGCGATGCAGCGTGAAGTAGCGGCGGGTTTTTTCGTCCGCTCCGTACATGTCCCGAAGTCCACGCGCTTTCTCCTTCGCTACGCGCGGGACTTGCGATTCATACGTATAGAATGCCGCCAGCGCCTCTTCCGGCGTTCCCTCGCTGGCCACGCGGTGAAAAAAAGAGATCAATCGATTGATCTCAGGCACCGGCTCATGCCCCCGAACCTCGCGGCTTGCGCCCATACCCTCCACAAAGTCCAGCCATAGCTCGGCGTGCTCCAGATTTCCGCCTGCGAAGTCGTCCCAACCCTTCTCGTCAGCCAGGTTGGCGAGCACAGCGCGGCGCAGGTCGCCGTCCTCCAGACGAATGCTGAACTCGGCCAGATAGGTTGGGAATGCTTTCACGTGATGATAGTAGTCGCGGGCGTATTCCCGGAGGTCGTCGCGCGACAACTCACCCGCGCTCCACGCTCTGTAAAAAGGATGGCAAAGCAGATCGAACTGCGCGATCCGCGCGTCCAGTTCGAGGAAAAATTCCTGGGTGGTCATGATGGCCTCAATTTTGGTTTGCCCACCAATATACGGGGGGCTGGGCCGGCTCGCAACCGCGATAGCAGAAGCATTCCAGCGGGTAAGGGTCCCCTCGGCTTCGCTCGGGCAAGCTCTTCGACTCCACTGTCCATTCACAAGCGAATGGACAGGCCTCGCTCGGGATGACAGAGGTCTCGATGGAGGAGCGGGCTGTGACGGCCGTCACATAATACCTGGCAGCATTCTCGTAGTCTTAACACAACTGAGGGACGAGAGATTGCTTCGAACGACGTGTACCAGTGCCGTGAAGTTCGTGTGCCGTGCCCTGCTTCTCTTCTCGGGACTCGTAGCAGCTCAGCCTGATCCGCCGGAGATACTCGCCATCTCTCCCACCACCGGCCCCGAAGGCACGCATGTGGAGATCAACGGTAAGAATTTGAGGGACCTTTCGGCGACGCAGTTCGGCACAACCCCGGCGGTCTTCGAAACTCTTTCCTCAGAGCGACTCATTGCTATTGTTCCCCACAAGGTTTTCAGTTCCACCGTCACCGTGACAACAGCGCATGGCCGGGCCAGCAGCCCGTTTGCTTTCGTTGTTTCCAACGATCCTCGTGTTCCGGATGAAGTGAGTTACAAGGCCGGCTACGTCAATCCGGTTCCTCCGCCACGCGATTTCACTTCAGCCCGGCTCTGGGGTATTGCAATTGCCGACACCCGCGTGCCGGGCCACGAATCGGCGCAAGTGGAAGTCGCCTGGACCAGGCTTTCCTGTCGCGTCGATGGCCGGAACGTTGTGCTGAACGACGACGGCGGCCAAGTGCGGGGCGGACTCTACCAGCGCCAACCATGGTTCGGCACCGAGCAGCACGATCCCATTCCGCTGGCTTACGACTTACGAAGGCATACTGTAGTGCTCGCCGTAGGCCAACGCAGCGATCGTGTGTGGCACTTCTGGAGTCCATCTCCGCGCGCGGCACTGCCGGCTGGAAAGCTCGAAGGCTGCACGGTCCGGGCCCGCGTCAGGATTTCTTCCGGGGCCTTGCTCCAGATGGGCATGGATTACTGGCGCTCTCCGACCATCCCATACGGCTCCGGCGGCAACAATCGCGAAGCCGGCGCCAGTAACTGGTATTTTCCCTCCGCGCAGTGGCAGGAGGCGTTGTTCACCGATATTGGGGGACCGCAGTTCTAGACCCGCCGGGTTCGTCTCAATTGGATCAACCCATACACCGAGGCCGCCAGCAAAAGTGGCGACGAATAGAAACCCGGCATGGGGCGAGGGAACTGCACTGAATTCACGGTTCTTCCGAAGATTGTTCCCGCCGTATGACCCAGACCGTTGGCGATCATCATCACGGCAAAAAAGTAGAAAAACGGGCGAATCCAGCGCGATCCGTGGAAAACAAAGGGAGACAGCGCGAGCAATACAAGAACAGCGGTGATAAGCCCCGTGAGCCAACCCCGAAATTCGAAAGTCGGCATGGGCCAGTAGCCGAGGTTGGACCGCAACGCGAGAACCGTAGGGTTGTAAACCGCGAGGAAGCCAGTCAGCGCCTCGTCAGCGACATGCATCGCCAGCGCCAGGCAAAGAAGCACCCAGGCGATCCCCAGCCTAGAGACCGCGGGTTCGCGGGAGATCGGTGCGGCAGCGGCACTCATCCAGCACCTGCGTGCATATCATTATGCTCCCGCCTGTCAACGACCCGAGTTGTTAGAATGAATATTCGCGCTCGCGACCGGGCCGAGCGCGAAGTTGTCGACCCATGCACTTTACCGAACAATTCGACGTTGTAGTGGTTGGCGCCGGCCACGCCGGATGCGAAGCCGCCATGGCCGCGGCCCGCATGGGCCTGAAGACAGCTCTCTACACCCTCAACGTCGATCTCATCGCCCAGATGTCATGCAATCCCGCCGTGGGCGGCATTGCCAAAGGGCACCTGGTCCGCGAAGTGGACGCTCTGGGCGGCATCATGGGCGAGATTACGGACGCAGTCGGCATCCAATTCCGCCTGCTCAACACTTCGCGCGGTCCGGCGGTGTGGTCTCCCCGCGCCCAGTGCGACAAACAGGCCTACCGCTTGAAGATGCGCGCTGTGCTGGAATCGCAGCCCAACCTGAAAATCAAGCAGGCGGAGGTTGCGGATCTAATGGTGGAAGACAGCACTCAGCATTCAGCATTCAGCATTCAGCCCGGCGCTGGGAACCGGGAACCGCAAACTGAAAACTGGTCTTCCCGATCCACCCCGGCGGGTCGTTCCTTATCTGCCAACGACCACGGACCGCTTGTAGCCTGCCCTGAGCGTAGCGAAGGGACCAACGACGGCGAGCACAAGCGAGCCATCGGCATCCGCCTCCGGGACGGACGCACCGTTGGCGCTGCTGCCGTCATTATCACTACCGGCACCTTCCTGAATGGCCTGATCCATTGCGGCGAACAGCAATACCCAGCCGGGCGCTCCGGCGAACCGGCGGCCGTCCTGCTCGGCGAAGCCCTCAAGCAACTCGGCCTGCGGGGGTGCCGGCTCAAGACTGGAACTCCGCCGCGTCTCGACGGCCGCACTATCGACTGGTCCCGCTTCCAAGTACAGCCTGGGGATGACGATCCTACGCCTTTCAGCTTTCGCACCCGGCGAGTGGCTCATCACGATTCGCAAGTTCCCTGCTACATCGCGTGGACTACGCCCGAGACTCACCGCATTATCCGGGACAACGTCCATCGATCCCCGATGTACAGCGGCCAAATCCATTCCATCGGCCCACGTTATTGTCCTTCGATTGAAGACAAGATCGTCAAGTTTCCCGACAAGATCACGCACCAGCTTTTTCTCGAGCCCGAAGGCCTGAATACTCACGAGATATACGTCAACGGCATGAGTACGTCGCTGCCGGTGGAAGTGCAGCTGGAGATTCTGAAGTCCATTCCCGGACTCGATAACGCTGAAATGCTGCGGCCGGGTTACGCCATCGAATACGACTCGATCGATCCAACAGAACTCGAACGCACGCTCGAAACCAAAAAGATTGCCGGGCTGTTCCTGGCCGGACAGATCAATGGCACCAGCGGCTACGAAGAGGCTGCGTGTCAGGGCCTGATGGCCGGTATCAATGCCTCGCTAAAGGTAAAGAACGAGCCGCCGTTGGTTCTCGATCGCACCGAAGCGTATACCGCGATCCTCATTGACGACCTGATCTCGAAGGGCACGAACGAACCTTATCGCATGTTCACCTCACGCGCGGAGTTCCGTCTGCATCTGCGCATTGATAACGCCGACCGCCGCCTCACCCCGCACGGCCGCCGCGTCGGTCTGATTTCCGATGCAGCCTGGGACGACTTTCTGGCGAAGCAGAAGCGCCATGAATCGCTGAAGCAGTTGCTGGAAGGCACCCGGCTGACCAATGCGATGCTGGAGCAGGTGGCTCGCGTTTCCATGGAAAGCGCGGCAACAGCCAACGACCAGCGACCAACGACCAACGACTGCACTTCTGCCCTCGGCCAGAGCCTCGCCCAACTGCTCAAGCGCCCTGAAATCTCGATTGAGCACCTGGTACCAGTACTCCGTGATCTGACCCCTGAGTTTTTCGGAAAAGAGGAGATCCGCGTGGATCCGCGCGAATCCGTGGCCCGTATTTCTTCGTCCATCCGCAACGAACTCAAATCCGTCGAAACCGAAATCAAGTATGAAGGCTATCTTCTGCAG
>JBGQIG010000179.1:0-6419 GCA_041498365.1 Terriglobia bacterium
CACGCACACACCAGCAGTACCAACATCGGGAATCGCAAAAGTGCGCGAGACATTGGCTATTTTCGTTTTACAGCGTGTCCGAACAGGACGCGCGCCAGCGAGGCGCTGAACTTACCCATATTCATAAAATTTGATCTCCTTCTTTCCACTGCGAGAATTGGTCTTCACAATGATTCGTCAACAGTGCTACAGTCCGCGTTCATATATACAACCTGGAGGAGGAGATGAACAAATCGAAATATTGGAATTTGTCACGGAGAGGTTCCGTTCTGGTGGCCGGAATTCTGCTCATCTGTGCCATGTGGCAACTGAACTTGAGGCTGCTGGCGCAATCCTCCACTGGTTCTCCGCCGAACGACAATCAGCTTCTCGAGAGCTATCGCCATGTGGAGGTGGCCTCCGTGTCCGATGCCCTGGAACAGCTGACTGGCCGCCGCATGTACCTGTCCCATAAGATGCAGCCGATTTTCCCCGCCAAATTCGCCGGGTTTGCGCTGACCGTGAAGTTGAGCAAAGACGAGGGCAACAAGGATCCCGCAGCCCTGAGCGGCATGCTGGCGGCAATCGATCAGGGATCGCAGAATTCCGTGTGGGTGATGGTGGTCGAGGACGGAGCTGATATCGCCGGAATGGGCGGCCTGATGGGAACGGCCATGTTCGCGCGCGGGTATGCCGGTGCGGTGATCGATGGCGGCGTGCGAGACGTCGGGCAGTTGCGCAAAATAGGTTTTCCCGTGTATGCGACCGGCATTGTTCCCTCAACCTCGGTCAGCCACTACCGTTTCGCTGGGGCCAACATCCCCGTGGCTTGTGACGGCGTGGAGGTGCGACCCGGCGATATTGTCGTGGCCGACGGCGACGGCGTGGTTATAGTGCCCCGGGCAAAAGCTGCTGAGGTGCTGGCGCTCGCCCAGGAGATGGACTTTAAAGAGCATTCCATGTACTCGATCATCGAGAAATACAAGTCCATTCAGGAAGCGGTCCAGCGGTTCGGAAGATTGTGACTTCTTAGGGATTGCAATATCGCAGCTTTCGTTGGATAATTCGCAGTTTCATTAAATCGTTTCAATAGGGTTTGGACGCAACCCGTTCCAATTCATCGCAATGAGTTTTGAAATAGACCGGTCTTTCAGAGGCGGATGGATTTGCGCATGTGGATCGCAGGGGGAATCAAGATTGGCGGAAGCATGACACTGGCGATAGTCACGCTGGCAGGTTGCCTGGCGCTGACGGCGTCCAGTGATTTGCCCAAGGAGTCGACTTCGACCGTAATCGATGTGCTGCCCGCTGAGCTGATTGCCCAGCCGCCGGGAGCAAACTGGCTCTCTTACAACGGGGATTTTACCGGGCGCCGTTACAGCAGCCTGGCGCAAATTAGCCGCAGCAACGTCGCCCAACTGCGAGCGCAATGGGTTTTCCATTCCATCAATTCAAACCGGCTGGAGGTAACACCGGTGGTCGTGAACGGCGTCATGTTCGTTACCTCAGCCAATGACACCTTTGCGCTGGACGCGCGAACCGGCCGCGTCATCTGGCATCACGAGCGGCCCGTCTCCGAGGGCCTGATTGATGACGCAGCAGGCCATCTCAGCCGCGGCGTCGCGGTATGGCATTCGCGCGTGTACAGACAAACGGATAACGCCCACTTGCTCTGTCTCGATGAGCGCTCCGGCCATTTGCTGTGGGATGTAGCCTACGCGGACTGGAGCAGGAATTACGGTGCGACCGCAGCGCCCCTGATAGTCAACGACAAAGTCATCGTGGGCACTTCCGGCGGGGATGACGGGGTGCGGGGTTTTGTGGCCGCGTACGACGCGACTACGGGAAAATTGGCGTGGCGTTTCTGGACCATTCCCGCGCCCGGAGAATTCGGTTCCGAGAGCTGGCCCGGAGATATGCACCTGCATGGCGGCGGCACGGCCTGGATGCCAGGCACCTACGATCCCGAGACTCGCACGCTGTTCTGGACTACCAGCAACCCCAGCCCTGACTTCGACGGCAGCGTGCGTCCTGGCGACAATCTGTATACCTCTTGCGTGCTGGCGCTCGATCCGGATACCGGGAAATTGAAGTGGTACTTTCAATTCACGCCCCACGACCTTTTCGATTACGATGCCACTGAAACCCCGATTCTGATTGATGCGGTTTACGGCGGTGGGCCGCGCAAGTTGCTGGTGCAAGCCAATCGCAACGGGTTCATCTACGTGCTGGATCGGACCAACGGGAAATTCCTTTCGGCTGTTCCCTTTGTGAGCAAACTGACCTGGGCAAAAGGCATAGACGAGCAAGGCCGGCCGCTCCGATCCGGACTCAAGCCCACGCCCGAGGGAACCCGGATATGTCCGGGCTACGGCGGGGCCACCAACTGGTACGCGCCGTCTTACAACGAGTCCACTCATTTCGTTTACTTCCTGGCGCTGGAGGAATGCCAGACGTTCTTCTCCAAACCGCAGAAATTCGAGGAGGGAAAGACTTTCTACTCCACCGGAGTAAAACGAATCCCGGGGGAAACATCGCAGAAGATTCTTCTTGCCTATGACCTGGACAAGCAGTCATTCGCGTGGCGCTATCCGCAAGTGGGGCGCGCTCACTCGTCGGGCGGGACCATGACGACTGCCGGCGGTCTGGTTTTCTTCGGCGATGACGCGCAGTCGTTCGAGGCCGTGGACGCTCAGACCGGAAAGCCTCTGTGGCACTTCAACACTGGGCAGGATTTCAGCGCTTCTCCCATGAGCTACGCGGTTCAAGACAAGCAGTACGTGGCCATTGCGGCTGGAAGCGATATTTTCAGTTTCGCATTGCCGTGACACTCTGCAGTGAATGATGGACAAGGAGGCCGATCATGACTTCGACATTCTTCAATCGTAGAAAGCTAGTGACTTCTCTGGCAGCGGTTGCTTCCGCCGTGGGGGCGGGAGCTCTGATGGCCACCAGCGCCCAGGGCAAAAACAAAGACGCTGGTGTGCGCAAGCTCAACCGTGACGGCAAGCCGGCGGACGGCAAGCAGATGATCACCGCTCTGATCACCCACAACGGCCTGCTCTACATTGCCGGCCAGGGAGCCAACTCAAACGGACCTGTGGGCAAGGATGACATCGACAGCCACACCACAAAAGTGATGGAAAACGTGAAACAGCTGGTCGAAACCGGCGGTGGCACCATGGACAGCATTCTCCAACTTACGGTTTATCTCGCAAACCTGGACTACTACGAGCCTATGAACAGGATCTTCAAGACCTATTTTCCCAACGGCGGACCGGCGCGAACCACGGTGGCGGTAGCGGCCCTACCCGGCAATTCCATGTTGGAAATCAACTGCATTGCCGCTATCGTTCGCAAGTGAAACTCGCCAGAACACAAAGGAGAGACACGCAAAGGAGAACCGATCATGCGACTCGGGACGAAATGGAATCGCCGAAGCTTTCTGGGAACGTTAGGAATGATTGCTGGTTCGATGCTGGCCCCGCGAAAACTTTTCGCCTCGAAAACCAGCGCCAAGGTCAGCGCCTTCGGAAGCTCGGGCAATCCTTACGAAGAACTGGGAGTCACCACGGTCATCAATTGTGAAGGGACGATGACCATGCTGGGCGGCTCCATCCTCCGCCCGGAGCTTGAGGCTGTGATGGCCCAGGCCGGCCGCCACTTTGTTAGCATGCCGGAGCTGGAGGTCGCGGCTGGGAAGCGAATCGCGGAAATGCTTAGGTTGCCCGAGGGATACACCGCACTGGTGACTTCCGGCGCCGCGGCGGCAATCCAGTCGGGACTCGCCGGAATCCTTACCGGTGACAACGAAACCTTCATCAAGCAGTTGCCGGATCTCACTGGGCTGAAATCCGAAGTCATCATCCAGAAATCCCACCGCAACCCGTTCGATCACCAGCTCCGAACTACCGGCGTGAAACTCATCGAGATCGAAACTCGCGACCAGTTGCGCCAGGCGATCAGTCCCCGCACCGCCATGCTGCACTTCACCAACTTCGCCAACGCAGCCGGGCAGATAAAAGTGGATGAATGGCCCAAACTGGCCAAAGAATTCAACCTGCCTTGCATGAATGACGCTGCCGCCGACACGCCGCCCGTCTCCCATCTCTGGGACTACACCAACATGGGCTACGACCTCGTGACCTTCAGCGGCGGCAAAGCCATGCGCGGGCCGCAGTGTGCCGGATTGTTGATCGGCCGCAAAGATCTGGTTGCCTACGCGCTGCTCAATAACAGTCCCCATGAAGACACGCTAGGCCGCAGTCAGAAGGTTGGCAAGGAAGAAATTGTGGGGATGGTGAAGGCGCTGGAACTGTATCTCAACGAAGATCATGACGCCCTGGCGAAGGAATGGCAGAGCCGGCTGGACTCAATCTCGCGGCAAATTACGCGCGTCCCCGGTGTCAGCACATCGTTCTTTGTTCCCGACGTCGCCAATCACGTGCCCCATATGCAGATCACCTGGGATGCGGCCAGGATTTCCCTGACTCCCAAGCAAGCTTCCCAGCTGTTAAGAGAGTCCAAACCGTCGATCGTGATGGGAGGAGGCGAAGAAAGGCCGGGACTTGCTATGAACTCGTTCATGCTGCAACCCGGAGAAGACAAGACTGTCGCCGAACACCTGGTCAAAGTGTTCCGTGACCATTCCGCCTGACGAAGGCGGTTACTGTGACAGTAGTCGACCACAAACCGGTGGAGGAGTGATGAGGCGCTGTTCTGAAAAACCCAAGCCGGCGACAGCCTTAAGGCTCGGACATGCGCCGTTTCGAGCCTTTCTTCTCCAGCCACTGGTTGAACTGCTCGACCATCTCCCGCGTCCATTTCGCGTCTATCTGTCCTGGCGTGTATTTGCCCTCACGCAGCTTCGTGTGGCCCCATTCATCCACCAGGTGAACCATTTCCGTATCGTCGGCGATTTTCTCGGCCAGTTGCGGCGGGATAAAAGTGATGCCCTCCGGGTCGCCCACCGCAATGTCTCCCGGCATGATCGTGGTGTCGCCGATGCGGATCGGGACATTAATTCCCGTCAGCATGACGTTCTCCAGAGCGGAGGGGTCGACACCGCGAACATAGACTTCAAAACCCGGCATCTGCTGAATCCCGGTCACGTCACGAACCGCGCCATTCACGATCAGGCCGTTGTGACTCTTGGTGTAGATGGCGGTCGAGAGATTGTCGCCCGCAAAGGTGCCATACCGGACTTTGCCGAACAGATCAACCACCAGCACGTCCCCAGGCTGAAGAATGTCGATCACCCAGGAATTTTCGTCGCCAACCCGACCCTCCTTTTTTCCGTTGGCTCGAATCACAGAGTCGACGTCGGGGCGCCGCGGCATGAAAACAGCCGTCACTACCCGGCCGACCAGACGCTCTCCGGGATTGAGCACTTTCCACCCGCCCTCGAACTGATTGCGAAACCCCGCGTCCTGCAACACATCCCAGGCTTCGTCCGCGGTCACGCTCTTCAATCGCTGCAGCACCGCGTCAGGCACATGCGGACGGCCGTCGGGAAACCGGTCACCATGCCAGTCAGGCGTGAACGCAATCCGCTGCTCCGTCGAAAACAAACCGAGTTGTCCGTATCCGGAAATGGTCAAGAACATCGCCACGGCCGCGGTGAAGCCTATCGATCGGAAGATTGTTTTGCGCAAGAGTCACCTGTATCAAGAACGGAATTCGAACCGCTGGGGAAAATATCACAAGCCTCTCAGCGCAACAACAACTCCATCGCCGGTGAGCAACCGTGAGCGCCGCCAGGACAAGCCATGTGCGCTGGTTCCTGGTGTTCTGGATGTTCGTCCTGAGCGCGGTCTCTTATCTCGACCGGGTGAACATCTCCGTGGCCGGGCGCTCCATCGCCGCGGAGTACGGCCTCAGCAACGTACAGCTGGGATACGTTTTCAGTGCAATGCTCATCGGCTATGCGCTGTTCCAAACCGTGGGAGGAAGACTCGCAGATCGTTTTGGTCCGCGCCGGGTGCTGACTGCGGGAGTTGTATGGTGGGGAGTTTTCACCGGGCTGACCGCGCTGGTCCCCTCGACCGTCCGCGGGGCGCTCTTTTTCTTCATCGCCATCCGCTTTCTTCTCGGTGCCGGCGAAGCCGTCGTCTATCCCGCCTCCAACCAATTTGTCGCCCGCTGGATTCCCGCGCAGGAGCGCGGCATTGCCAACGGCTGGATTTTCGCGGGGGTGGGCGCGGGCGCTGGCCTCTCACCGCCGTTGGTTACCTACTTCATGCTGCACTACGGTTGGAGATCGTCGTTCTGGGCCTGTGCCTTGATTGGTTTGGTCGCGGGGCTGGTCTGGTTTCTGACGGCTCGCGATGCGCCGGCGGAGCACCCCAAAGTGTCTGCATCCGAGCTCGCGATCATTCAGTCAGGGCTTCCCATCAAGCCTGAGTCGGGCGGCAAGGAAGGCCTCAGTAACAAAAACGCCG
>JBGQIG010000180.1:0-6418 GCA_041498365.1 Terriglobia bacterium
GGCGGAGTTGCCTGAACTGGTGGACATCCGCATTCTGGTCGACGACCACAGTTCCGACCGCACCGTAGAAATCGCCGAGCGGCTGGGACTGCAATTCTTTGTACATGACCAGAACTACGGTTACGGACGCAACCAGCAGACATGCTACCGCGAGGCCCTGGCGGCGGGCGCGGACGTGGTCATCATGGTGCATCCCGACTATCAGTACACGCCCCTGCTGGTCACGGCCATGGCGAGCATGGTGGCCTACGAGGTCTATGACGTGGTGCTGGGGTCGCGCATTATCGGCGCGCAGGCGCTGCGGGGCGGTATGCCTCTTTATAAGTATGTGGCCAATCGCTTTCTGACGGCGTTCGAGAATTTGTTTCTCGGGATCAAGTTGTCGGAATACCACACCGGGTACCGCGCCTTCAGCCGCAAAGTCCTGCTGGAGCTGCCTCTGCTGGAGAACTCGGACGATTTTGTCTTCGACAATCAAGTGCTGGCACAATGCGTGCACTTCGGCTTCCGCATTGGCGAGGTATCGTGCCCGACGAAGTATTTTAAGGAGGCCTCTTCCATCAATTTCGGCCGTAGCGTGATTTACGGTCTGGGCGTGCTCAGGACGACGTTGCAGTTTGCGCTGCAAAAAGCCGGGCTGGCGCACTTCCGGATTTTCAACGCGAAAGGCCGGAAGCTGGAGCCAGGGTATGCCAGATACTACGCACGGGGCGTGGGAGAACCTCCAGGCTAGGCAGGGGTGAGCCGGTGGCTTAACGGCTGCGAGCGAATCTGGTCATGGGTAGAGCAGGGCCTTGGCCCTGCAAATTGCCTCCATGTGATTTTAGGGCTTGTTCTGACTCTTTCAGCAGCCTGTTGCAGGCGCCTCAGCGGCTGAAGCTGCGAGGGAGGAAGAATCTGTAATGCAGCGCTAAAGCCGCTGTTCCACCCAAAGTCGGCGCGGGTCCATCCGGGGTCGGGGCGCGGCTCCCCAAAATCAGCGCTGGTCCAACCCAGCATTTGCGCGCCTCAAAATCAGCGGCCGCTCTAGACTGGATAAGACCGGAATTGGCAGACACAATTGCGCCGCCGGGCGGTTGCGGCTAGCATCTAAACTAAAGACTCATGGCGACTGCCACTACCACCACGCCGGAACGACGCCCGCCCACGATGGTTTACGGCGAGATTCTGAGTTTCGCCTACGAGACTTTCCGCAGTAACAAGGTACGCTTTGCGCTCACCGCGCTGGGGATGGTCATCGGGACCGCTTCCTTGATCCTGGTGGTGACCATCGGCATGACCGGCAAGCAGTATGTACTGAACCAGATCCAGTCCATTGGCACCAACCAGATAGAAGCGGAATACCAAAGCGGGGGCCAGCGCGTCGCCAATGTCACCCCCGATCCGCTGACCATCGACGACATGAGAGCCGCGTTGCGGGAGGTGCCGGGCATTGTCGCGGCGTCTCCGGTGGTGTCGCTGGGTGACCGCATCCCGGTGGGCGGAGGCAAGGAGCGCGACATCTCGGTGCTCGGGGTCTTTCCCGACTACCGCATCGTGCGCAATCTGGTGGTCATTACCGGACGGTTTTTTGACGGCCAGGACGAGCAACAGCACAACAAGGTCGGAGTGATCACCCAGAAAATGGCCGAGGAACTCTTCGGATCGCAGGAAGAAGCGGTCGGCAAGGTCATCAAGTTAAGCGGCCTGCCTTTCACCATCGTGGGCACGTTCCGCGAGCGGGTGGACACCTTTGGCCAAACCGAAGTGGTCGACTACACCATGCTGATTCCGTACACCGTCAGCCGTTACTTTACCGACACTGGCACGGTAAAGCAGATTTATTTCTCGGCGGCGGACCCGGCGATGGTGCAGCCAGCAACGGATCAGATCCGGCGGGTCATTCAGGGCCGGCACCGGGCCGAGTCGGTCTATAACGTCATGAATCTCACCCAGTTGGTTGTCCTGGCGGAGAAGACGGCCAACGCTTTGACCCTGGTGTTACTGCTGGTGGCGGCGGTGGTGCTCCTGGTCAGCGGCATCGGCATTATGAACATCATGCTGGCGACGGTAAGTTCCCGCATCCGAGAGATTGGGATTCGCAAAGCGTTGGGAGCCACCAACCGGGAAATCCGTTTTCAATTCCTGGCGGAAGCCATCGCGATTTCGCTGGTGGGAGGGCTCATTGGCGTGGTGATTGGCCTGGCGATTCCCTATTCGGTGCGCTTTCTGACGGAATACCGCATCCCAATCTCCGGCTTGTCGGCGATCGTGGCCATCCTGGTCTCGTCTTTCGTGGGAGTGATCTTTGGCACCGTTCCGGCTGCCCGCGCGGCCAAATTGGATCCGGTGGAGAGTTTGAGGTACGAATAGCTGCTTCTGGCTGCTAGCTCCTGGCTACAGCGCGTATTGGCTAGAAGCCATGTGCCAGTAGCTAGAAACGCTCTCCCAAAAACAGGAAAGCCGGGCTGGTTGGCCCGGCTCATTCTTGTTTATCACCTTGCGGGAAACGGCTTGGTTCTGAGGTCCCCGTAGATTTCTTACATACCGTTGGTCACCGCTTACATTACCAACGCCAGGTTCTCCAGCTCTTTTTGCAGCACGGGCATGGAGCAGCCTGACATCTCGACCCGGCCCACGGCATCCATGGCTGCTTGAGGCGAAACTCCGTAGCCACGTCCCATGAGGAAGACTTGCAGGAGTTCGGCGGCTTCGCGCGAATCGATCAGGCCTCCCTGCAACAGATCGTTTCGCAGAGCCGTAAGTTCGGTACTGGAGAATCTCTCTTTCATGGTCGTTATCACCTCCGACCTCCGCCTTGCTTAACTCATTAGACTCAATGCCAGCTGTGAACGTTGCATGCAATTTTGGTGCCGCGTCCAGCCCTCGGTTCTATATACGTGCAGAGCCGTAGTTTGGTTTCTTAAACCCCTTACGTTGCGGCAAGTTGCAGATACCCCACTAGCGGGAGGCTGAATCGGCGGAGGGTTTTCGTGGCACGAACGTGCCATATCGGGAAATCTCGATATTGACACGTTGTGTCGTTGTGGGACGAGAGCGGTGACAGATTATGGCTTCACGACGGCTCGGTGACGGCCTCGTCGACGAGCAGGATCGGGATGTCGTCCCGAACCGGATAGACGCGGCGACATGCGCCGCACTTCAAGCTTTGTCCCTCATCTCTCAGGACCAGCGGCTTCTTGCAGGCGGGGCACACCAGGATGTCGAGCAAGTCTTGGGGAATCATGGGTGGGATTTTACGCCTTTTTGTGCAGGGGACAACAGCCTTTAAACCCTTAACCGCAAAGCTCGCAAAGAGACACCGCAAAGTACGCGAAGTAAGCTTTTCTTTGCGTGCTTTGCGGCTTTCTTTGCGACCTTTGCGGTTAAGGTCTTTTTCCCCGCGATAGTTTACGATAAGTTTCGGGAGGCGAGGGTTCATGGCTGCCATCATTCTGGACGGCAACAAGATCGCCGCCGAAATCCGGGCGGAGGTTGCCTCTGAGGTAAAGAGCCTTACAGCGGCTGGAATGCGTCCGGGGCTGGCGGTTGTTCTGGTCGGCCACAACCCGGCCTCGGAAATCTATGTTCGGGGCAAAGTGAAGAGTTGCGAGGAAGTGGGCATCTACAGCGAGAAACTTACCCCGCCGGAGACGATTTCGACACAGGAACTGTTGGAACTGGTGCTGGAATTGAACCGGCGCGATGAAATTGACGGCATCCTGGTGCAACTGCCTTTGCCGCCGCAGGTGGATTCCAAGAAGATCCTGATGGCCGTGGATCCGGGCAAGGATGTGGACGGCTTCCACCCGGTTAACGTGGGTTTTCTCTCCACCCAGCGCCCGGGGCTTGTGCCTTGTACGCCGGCGGGAATCATGGAGATTCTCAGGCGCAGCAACATTCCGGTAGCCGGTCAGGAGGCCGTGGTAGTGGGCCGGAGCGATATTGTGGGCAAGCCGACCGCCATGCTACTGATCAACGCGAACGCCACGGTTACGGTTTGCCACTCGAAGACCCGGGACCTTCCCGGCGTCTGCCGGCGCGCCGATATCCTGGTGGCCGCGATTGGCCGCGCCGGCATGATCACGCGTGACTTCGTGAAACCGGGGGCCACCGTAATCGATGTGGGCATGAACAAGGTGACCGAACGCGCCGAGTTCGACCGGCTTTTTGCCGGCAATGCCAAGCGCGAGGAGAGCTTCCGGACGAAAGGCTCGACGCTGGTGGGCGACGCGCATCCCCAGGCGGCCGAAGTAGCGGGAGCGATTACACCCGTGCCCGGTGGGGTGGGCCCCCTTACCATCGCCATGCTCATGGCAAACACCGTCAAGGCAGCCAGGATGCGCAGGGGTTCGCGTATGCCCGCGCTGGCTGCGGAGCACGCCTGAAGTGCTCAAAGTCGGTTTGACCGGCGGCATCGCCGCGGGCAAGTCCGTGGTGGCAGAGATGTTTGCCAGCCTGGGCGCACATGTGATGCAGGCCGACGAAATCGCTCATCAGCTTATGCAGCCTGGCGAGGCGGTCTACCAGGAGGTCGTTCGCCATTTCGGCGACGGCATCCTGGATCCGGATGGCAGCGTGAACCGTGCCCGCCTGGCGGAACTCGCCTTCAGTAACAGGCCTTCCCGCATCCAAGAACTGAATCAGATCGTCCATCCTGCTGTAATTCGCCGGCAGGAGGAATGGATGGAGCAGGTTGGCCGGCGTGATCCCCATGCCATTTCTTTCGTTGAGGCGGCGCTCATTCTCGAAGCGGGTTCGGCCAAAAGCTTTGACCGGCTGGTGGTGGTAACCTGCCGCCCGGAACAGCGTGTCCAGCGCTGGGCCGATCGCTTGGGAGTGAACGAGGAGACCGCGCGCCGCGAGGTCACACGCCGCATGGCGGCGCAACTTCCGGATGAAGAAAAGATCAAAGCTGCCGATCACGTGATCGACAACTCGGGATCGCTGGATGAAACCAGGCGGCAAGTGAACGAAATCTACCGGCAGTTGAAAAAAGAGGCAGACCTGTAATTAACCCGCACCCTCGCAGACGCCAGCAGCAGTTGAATACCGCTCAGTGCAGGATTGGCGTTGCATTCGTAGCGACGCACACCCACTTACCGTTTTTGTAGAGCCAGGTATCGACAAAGCGCTCCCGTCGCACATAGGGCTTCCCGCCTTCGACCCCCTTGGCTCGAAATACTCCGGTCGAGATGGCAGTGTTTCCGAACACATGCACGCTCATCGATTCCGGCGAAACCTGCTGCTCCTGGGAGTTGTTTTTCGTGGACTTCACGCTGGCCAAAAACTCGGCCTTGGTCTGGACCGAACCCTCGTCGTTAATCAGGACGATCTCATTGTCGAGGATTGAGTCCAGCGCCCGAGTGTCACCGGCCTTGTAGGCCTGGTTCCAGGCCTTCTCCAGGGCAATGATCTTTGATCGAACCGCAGAATTGGTATCGTCTTGTGCCGGGACGAGCGTGGCGGTTGCGCAGACTATAGCCATCAGGAAACCAATGAGTCTCATGGTGCAGCCCTCCCCCGCCTGCAGTATATGTCCATCAGTCCTCTTGCTTGCATCCAGTGATGATTCCCACCACACGCAAGTAACGTATCGGGCCGCTGGAAGGCCAATCGTGTGGTGGTGGCTCAGTTTGGACACACCCCCTTACGCCGGCGTCATCCTGAAGAACTTCAGTCCTCAAGGATCTCGCGCGCAGCGGCACAATTGCTGGGGAGTAGTTTCGACAGGCTGCTGAAAAAGTCGGGATAGGTACCACAGGGGCTGAAGCCCTTACTCATTTGAAAGCCGCTTATTGCAGGGCCAAGGCCCTGCTCCACCCAGTGCCAGAGTTTTTCAGCAGCCTGCTAATCCGCTCGCGAGGTCCCTTCGAACTTCAAAGCAGGCTCCTCGCAAGCTGTGGATCACGCCTGGCATAAGAGGCACTTTCAACTTGAGCCACTACCAATTCATCTGTGCGCTTGCAGCAGATCGGGGTTTGGTAGAAGCTGTACGGGGTTTTGCAGTCAGGGAGGCTTGGATGCCGGAGACCGCGCCGGGCGGTTCGTGGTTCACATGTTTGCTGCGCGAGCGAAGCGTTCAGATCGCGCTGGGGCTTTGGATTGCATGCGTCGTTGCGATCTTTCCCTTGAGCGGTGGCACGCTGCCCTTCAACCGCCCGGTGATGGCGGGATGGTCGGCTCCGGCGCAGGTGGTCGCGTCCATGGCCACAATGGTGATCATTTTCCTGTTGATGGGCGTGACCTATTTTCTGACGCTACGGCGTGCAGTCCCGGACATGGCAAGCCGGGCGCCGGAAATTGCCATTGCACGGAGGGAGACATTGTGGCTGTGGCTTTATGCCGCGGTGGTGATGGTCATCGGCCAGATTGTGGGCAGGAGGATGTTCGGCGAAGGAATCGGGATGCATCTGAACGGCTCACTTTTCGGTGCAAC
>JBGQIG010000181.1:0-6373 GCA_041498365.1 Terriglobia bacterium
CATCGCGGCCGCGGAGCGAGTGAAGAACGCGCTGATTCCCGCCGTCAAGAGCGTTCATGATGCGATCGCAGCCAAGGCGGAGGAATTCAAGGACGTAGTAAAAATCGGCCGCACCCACCTGCAGGATGCCGTGCCGCTAACCTTCGGGCAGGAGTTCGGGGGCTGGGCCAGCCTGCTGGAGCGCGATATTAAGCGTCTGGAACAGGCGCTCGACGGGCTTTACGACCTCGCCATTGGGGGCACCGCGGTCGGGACCGGACTGAACGCGCATCCTGAGTTCGCGGAGCGCGCCGCAAACAAGATTGCCGAACTTACGGGTCTTCCCTTCCGCTCCCATCCCAACAAGTTCGCTGCGCTCTCGGCGCACGACGAAATCGTTTTTGCGCAGGGCGCGATGGAGACGCTGGCCGCTTCGTTCATGAAGATTTCGAATGACATTCGCTGGCTGGCTTCCGGGCCGCGTTGCGGCCTGGGGGAACTGTCTATTCCAGAAAATGAGCCCGGCTCCTCAATAATGCCGGGCAAAGTGAACCCGACGCAGTGCGAGGCCATGACCATGGTGTGCGTGCAGGTTCACGGCGCAACCGCTGCGGTCGGATTCGCCGGTTCGCAAGGCAACTTCGAGCTCAACGTCTTCAAGCCGGTGATGATCTACAACTTCCTGCATTCGGTCACCCTGATCGCGGACGCCTGCCACGGCTACGTCGAATACATGATCAAGGGCATTGAGGTGGATTGCGCCAAGGTTGACTGGTACGTAAAGAACTCCCTGATGCTGGTCACGGCGCTGGCGCCGAAGGTTGGATACGACAAAGCAGCCAAGATCGCCCACACCGCGCATGTCGAGCGCACCAGCCTGCTTGAGGCGGCACTGAAGTTGGGCTATCTCACGCGCGAGGAGTTTGACGATCTGATGCGTCCGGAGAAGATGACGCGGCCGTAACGGAACGTGTGGGGGCGGGTCTCTGAACCGCCCGGGTCGAGCGCAGCTCGACAGTTTTGTGCCCAGCAATGGGCCGCGTGCTCCGGACATCTGCCGAGCTTTGCTCGGCTGGACGGGTCTGAGACCCGTCCCCACACAATCCTTGCCTATTGCGACATTAGTCCGCTTTGGCGGGGCTCAACTCAGCGATGGCTTCGGCGTCCTTATCGTGGACTGGCACAACCTTTGGCGTCGTCGTAATCGTGATGACGCTCACCAGAACGAGCAGCGTTCCTAAGAGCGTACGCGGGCCGACTGTTTCCCCACCAACAAAATGTCCAACCGCAACCGCCACCACCGGATTCACGTACGCATACGTACCCACTTTCGTGGGCGACTCATAGTGCAGCAGCCAGACGTAGGCGGTGAAACCTACGATCGAGCCTGCGATGATGAGATAAACCAGTGCGAACCATGCGTGGGCTGAAACCGCCTGCACTCGAAATCCGCGAAACTCACCCGTAAGCGCCGTAAGCACGAACAGCTGGGCTCCACCGGTGAGCATCTGGGCCGCCGCGCTCATCGGCTTGGATGCGGGAAGTGACAGCCGGCGGGTAAGGGTCGTCGCCACCGACCAGGTGATTGCCGCAACCAGCAGAGCAATAGCTCCGGCACGGTTGATCGGAACCTCGCCCAAGGAAAATGAATGATTCACCAGCACGGCTACGCCGCACACACCCACAAGGAGGGCTAGGCTGAGACGGATGGTCAGCCGCTGGGTGCGGAGGAAAATAATTTCCATCAGCGTAATGAAGACCGGGATGGTCGCCAATACCACTGCCGCAATCCCCGAGGGCACACGCTGCTCGGCCCAAAACAAACAGCCGTAGTCAACGACGAATATGATCGTCCCCAACAGAGAAGCTGAAGCCCACTCTCGCCGGCTGGGAGCCGGCGTGCCCTTGAGCCGCAACCAGGCGTACATGACGACCCCAGCAGTGAAGAAGCGAAGGGCCGCGAGCAAAAACGGCGGCACCTCGTGGACGCCTACGCGGATCGCCAGGAACGTCGATCCCCAGACGAAGTAGATCATGGCGAACGCCAGCAGGATTTTCCAGGAGGGTGGCCGGGCTTCAGTTTCCATCTGGACCTCCTCCAATCCTGCCGCGCTTTTCCGCCGTGCTGGTAAATAGATGTTCAGAGACAGCTTCCGGAACCATGTTCATCGTATGAAAGATTCTTATGCGCGGGAGAATTTCTTCTCATGCCACCCTACAGCCTGCTTTTCGCGAAAGACAACCCGCTCAATTCCGTCACCTGCTGCGCATCGACGCCTTTGGCCGCGATCAGGGCGTGGAAACTCTCTCCCATGCCGGCGGGAGTTACCAGGTGTTTGAGCTGCAAGGCTACTTTGGCCCGCTCCTGGGGTAGGCGGCAGTCTTCGAATGCGTCCGCAAATTGATTCTTTTCTCCGATTCCCATCAAGAACTGCGACTGGGTGAGAAGCGGTTGAGCTTGCAAACCGTTTTCTCCGGCGGCCGCGGCGAGGGAGGTAAAGTTCACGTGTGCCGTGAGGTCCTGCTCGCCTGGAGCTTGATAAGGATCCGGAGTGGCAGAGTGCTGACGATATGCCATGAGGGTTCCACGATGGCGGCCGGCAAGCTGCTCCTGGCGAGTGTAGCCATAGTCGACCGCGATGATGACGCCGGTTCGCACTAAGGCGGCGAGGCGGGCCATGCAGCGATGCGCAAGCAGTGGGACTTCGATTCGTTCTCCTGGTTCGGGATGCACGCTGTAGCGGTCGAGGAACTCCAGTTCCTCCGCGGAAGGAGGAACCCAGGTTTCGGTGAAGTGATTATCTTGAAGGGAAATCCGGAGGGATCCCTGCGAGCTGAGGATTTCTACGGGAAGCGCGTCAAAGAATTCGTTGGCGAAGACGATGAGCGGAACCTCAGGGGGTAAAGCCCTCTCAAACCCATCACCGTCCGGCACGACTGAAGTCGTGCCCTCCCGGGTTTTCTCTGTAACTGTATCGAGATTGGGGGCGACGGCATGGGAGGGCACGGCTTTAGCCGTGTCGCTTGGCGGCTGGAAAGCCGAAGCCTTTAGCCTCTGAGGGTCCAGGTGATCAGCATTTTCCAAGGACGCCGTGCCACTCGCGATAAACCGGCTTAGGGTCCCCTTCAGCCGATCCCGCAGCGCTGGTGAGCGTTCCGATAGCGAATAGTGCAGAGCGTGAAAGAACTCGGGAAACTTCTTCTCCGACCAGTCAAGCACATCCTGCGCAAACAGTCCCCGACCGGGGCCGAGTTCAAGAATTTCAATCCGCGCAGGCGAGCCGAGCAGCCGCCAGATTTCGCCGAACTGGCGCGCCAGAAGGCGTCCAAAGACGGCGTGAACATCGCTCGAAGTGTAAAAGTCGCCGGCCTTGCCAAACTGCTCCACATTGCGCGAGTAATAACCCAGATCGGGATGGTGAAGGCACAGCTCCATGTAGCGTGAAAACGGTATGGGCCCCTGCTCAGCGATCTCCTGCTCGATTATCTGGTGCAGGCTCACAGACCCTTCCGTTGGCGCTCCATTCGGTCCTGGGGCGTGCGGATAAACATTTCGACCAAGTAGTCGTGCAGGCAGTCGTAGAGCTGCCGCTGGAAGGCCCATTCAAACTGTGGATGATCCAGATCCCTCGGGTGAAGTTCGAAGTAATAGGTATGCACGGGAACGGGTGGATTTTTGAAATTGATGAGGACCTCCACAGCCTCGCCTTTAGCTCGAGCCGAAAAATCGAGCAGCGGATGCTCGTATAGCCTCAGTTGGGCCAGAACGCGTTCGAGCCGCGGGTTTGCAGCATCAGCCACAGGATAATTCTAACGGGTGTTGTGGCAGTGTGCGCGAGATGTAGAACATGCCGGATTGGATTTCAAGAACCAGTTGCCAGATTTTGGTTCTCGGTTCTCAGCTACTCGTATCTTAGGGCTTCGATGGGATCAAGTTTGGCTGCTTTGATGGCGGGTAACATGCCGCTGACGATGCCTACGAAGCTAAGAATTCCCGTGGACCAGATGAGGGTGGCAGCGTCAATTTTCAGGTGAATGTCGCCTTCGTCCGCGCCCTCCTGAAATGCGCTCCACAGCGTGAGTGAGGGGACAGACCAGGAAACCAGGTAGGCGAACGCCACTCCCAGCAATCCGCCCAGCGCGGTGATGACCATGGCTTCGGCGAGGAATTGAAACAGGATGTGCCAGCGATGCGCGCCGAGGGCCTTCTCCACGCCGATTTCGCGGGTGCGTTGCGTCACCGAAACCAGCATGATGTTCATCAGTCCTACTCCGCCGATACCCAGGGTGAGCAGGCCAATGAAACCGAGGAGGATCTTGATACCGGTAGTTATAACGCGCAGATCGAGCAGGTCGGAAAAGACGTCGAATACGAATACTGCCCGCTCGTCTTTAGGATTGAAACTATGATGAAAGGCCATGGAATTTCGCAGCGCCTTTACCACCTTGGCGTTATCGCCTTCGTATTCCATGACGATGGAGTTCAGGTAGTAGGTATCTTTGAGACCGCTCATGGCGCTGAAGGGCACGTAGATGTGCTCATTCAGATTGTCATCGCTGTTGTTGATGACGTGCTTCAGGATGCCCACGATCTGGTACGAGATGCCGTCCACGCGGATGCTCTCGCCGATGGCATTCTGGCCGGAAAAGAGTTTCTTCTTGGCGTCGGCGCCGATAAAAGCGACTCGCGCGTGGGTATAGTCCTCAGCTTCGCCAAAGGGCGTCCCTTCCGCGAATTCCATTCGGCGCATGCGGGGGTAGATGGCATACACGCCGCTCACTCCATAACTGGCGCTACGCGTACCCCAGGCCACCGTGCTCTGCTTGAAAACCTCGGGCGAGAGCCGCTTCAGCAGAGGCACTTCGTCGCGGATGTAATCCAGATCTTTGACCGTGAGGCGGACTTCGCTTCCCGCCTTGGTGCCCCCCACCTGCAGCGAGGTGCGTCCCGGAAATACGAAGACCAGGTTGGTTCCGAAGGAGCGGAACGCCGACCACAGGCCGCGCTCGAAGCCGGCGCCATAAGCGAGAAGCAGAACCACGGTAGCGATGCCCCAGGCCATCCCCAACATGGTGAGGATGCTGCGCCGCTTGTTGTGGCGCAACGCACTATAGGCTTGGGTTCCAAGCTCGCGAATCACAGCTATTCCTGCCTCATGGCTTCGACCGGAGCCAGCAGCGCTGCCTTGCGGGCGGGATAAATCCCGGCCACGATGCCGGCAAGCGCCAGGGAGAGAATGGCAGCCACGGCGGAAAACGGCACGATGCGCGGCGTGTCAAATCCCTGGGGAGCAGGCAACTGGGCTAGCGCGGTCACGAATGCGGTCGAGATCAAGAGCCCGATTCCGCCGCTGAAAATGGTGAGGAAGGCGCCTTCAATGAAGAACTGGGTCAGAATGTTCCGGTACGTGGCGCCCAGAGCCTTGCGCAGACCAATCTCCCGCGTGCGCTCGGCAACTGACACCAGCATGATGTTGACGATACCAATCGCGCCCAGGGCCAGAGTTACGAATCCTACCACCCCAAGAAAATAATCCATGGCATCGAATATTTTGTCCACACGCCGCGAGTTTTCAATCGTGTCCCAGTCCTCGAAAGCATCTTCCAGCTTGGGATCGAAGCCATGGCGGCGGGCGATGATCTGGTGAATTTCCTCCTTGGAGCGGAGGTGTTCGGCTTTGTCCAGAGGACGGTAGTTGATGAAAGAAAGGGCGTTCTCGGAATTCTGCTGTTTCAGCGGAAACAGGTTGCGCATGGTCTCAACCGGAACGAAGATGCGGGCATTGGTACCGTTGTTGCCGTCTTTCCCCACCTTGGCCAGCACCCCGATTATGTCAAAGCGAATGCCGTTCAAGAGCATGGTTGCGCCCACGGCGGGACGGCCTGGAAAGACATTCTTGAGCAATTCCCAGCCGACCACGGCCACACGGCGCCGGTCCGTGTTGTCCTCGTCATTGAACCAGCGGCCGGTGCCAACTGGGACTGTGCGGATCCGGTTATATTCCGGAGCTACGCCGAACACCTGACCGTTGGTGGAACCGTATTCGCTGACCGCGCGGATGTCTTCGCGATTGATCACCGGCGACAAGGCGCGCAAGGTATGGGCTTCGTTGCGGATGGCAATGTAATCTTCGTAGGTAAAGTGATAAGTCTGTCCGGATTGCAGACTGCCCGCCACCGCCGGAATTCTCCCGGGAAAGACAAACATGATGTCCTGGCCGAGAGTGGCCAAGTTCTTCTCCTGGCCGCTGCGAAAACCCTCTCCCAGACCCACCAGCAAGAGCAGTGAACCCACGCCCCAGGCAATGCCGAACATGGTCAGAAACGAGCGTAGCTTGTGCGCCCACAGGGTAGCCAGGGATTGGCGAACGATCTCGAAAAGCACGTGCATGAG
>JBGQIG010000182.1:0-6365 GCA_041498365.1 Terriglobia bacterium
CGGATTCTTCAGCAAGGATGAGATTTTGTGGCGGGCTTATCAGGCTAATTGGGTTTACTGGTTTATCGGCCTGCTCACTGCGCTTCTTACGTCCTTTTATATGTTCCGGCTGTGGTTCATGGCTTTCTTTGGCGAGTATCGGGGAGCGGCGGAAGATGCGCAGGAGAATCCGGCACACGATATCGCCCATTCCGACACGCGGGCGGGGGCGCCCGCGCCACATGGGCATGGACATGGGCATGGCGGGATTCACGAGAGCCCACCGCTGATGGTAATCCCGTTGGTGGTGCTGGCTGTGTTGTCCACCGTTGGTGGTTGGATCGGCATCGGCGGGCGGTTTGAGAATTTTCTAAGGCCCGCGTTTTACGGCAACCTGGAGAGCTTTGGTGCACAAGAGGTCTATCACGGCAACGAACGAGAACTACTGTTGATGTTGATCTCAGTTGCCGTTGCCGTACTCGGATTTTGTCTGGCCTGGCTGCTGTACTATCGCAATCCGCAGCTGCCGCAGCGGATCGCATTGAGCCTGGGAAGCTTTTATAGTGCCGTGGTCCACAAGTATTACGTGGACGAGTTGTATGCGACCCTCTTCGTAAAGCCGCTTCTTGCCGGTTCTTCGTTGATCCTGTGGCACGGCATCGATCAGGACGTGATTGACGCGACACTGGACAACAGCGCGCATGGCGCGCGCGAGATTTCGGATTCCGTCCGCCACATGCAGTCCGGAAACTCGCGCTCCTATGCCGGATGGGTGGCGGCAGGAGCGGCGGCGGTGATCGCTTACATGGTCTGGATGGGGACACGATGAACGTGGAGAAGTGGAGCCCGATCATCCTTACGCTGGTGACGTTCATCCCGCTGGCGGGCGCGCTCCTGCTTGTGTTGTTACCGCGGCGCGACCGCGATATCAAGGTTTTTTCTCTTGTCGTCTCCCTGCTAGCCTTCGTCTTGTCATTACATCTGCCGGTACACTTTCACCGGGTGCAGGCCGGGTTCCAGTACGAACTCGACCGTTCCTGGATTTCCACGCCTAACATTCATTACCACATGGGCGTGGACGGAGTATCCATGTGGCTGGTGGCGCTGACCACCTTCCTGACGCCACTGTGTGTGCTGATCTCCTGGAAATCGATTCATGAGCGGGTTAAAGAATTTTTCATCATATTGCTCGTTCTGGAAACTGCCCTGATCGGCGTATTCGTCGCCCTCGATCTCTTCCTGTTCTATTTCTTCTGGGAAGCCACGCTGATCCCCATGGCGCTGTTGATTGGCATGTACGGGCACGGGCGGCGCATCTATGCGGCGGTGAAGTTCTTTTTGTATACGATGATCGCTTCCGTGTTCATGCTGGCGGCGATCCTGTGGCTTTACGCCAAAGTCGGAACCTTCGATTTTGTGACGATCCAAAATGCTATCCGCGGCGGACAGGTGGCGGGTTTCGCGGGCGCGGCGCAGTGGCTGTTCCTGGGGTTCTTTGTCGCTTTTGCGGTAAAAGTTCCGCTGTTCCCCTTCCACACCTGGTTGCCCGACGCTCACGTGGAAGCGCCCACTGCAGGGTCGGTGCTGCTGGCCGGCGTGCTGCTGAAGATGGGTACCTACGGCATGCTGCGTTTCAGCCTGGGGTTATTTCCCGATCAGGCACGAGCCAACGCGTGGTGGGTAATGATTCTGGCGCTGATCGGCATCATTTATGGCGCGCTGGTGGCCCTGGTTCAGCCCAATATGAAGAAGCTGATTGCATATTCTTCCATCAGCCACCTGGGCTTTGTCGTACTGGGGATCTTCAGCTTCACGCCATTGGGTTTGGACGGGGCCACGTTCGTGATGCTGGCCCATGGCATCTCGACTGGCGCTCTCTTCATGCTGGCCGGCATCCTGTATGAACGCCGGCACACCTACGAGATCTCTGATTTTGGCGGACTGGCAAGCTCGATGCCAGTGTATGCGGCCTTCTTCCTGCTCGTCGTGTTGGCCTCGGTGGGCCTGCCGTTGCTGAATGGCTTTATCGGCGAATTTCTTGTGCTGAGCGGAGCCTTTCAGGCACGTGCGGCTTACGGAATTCTGGGAGCTACGGGCGTGATTTGGAGCGCCGGTTACCTTCTGTGGATGTATCAGCGAGTGTTCTTTGGAAAAATCACGCACGCCGTCAACGAGACCCTGCCTGACCTGGATACACGAGAGCGGGTTGCGCTGGCACCGGCAGCCGCAGCCGCACTGGTGATGGGCGTGGCGCCCCTGCTCTGGCTGAATGCCATCGATCCCGCTGTGCAGGCTGTCCTGGCTCCATTTGCGCAACTGGCCAGCAAGGTGGTTGGCCAGTGAACCCGGCGGGAATGACGCAAACACTGCCGCAGGGCGTCGAATACCTCCGTATTCTGCCGGAGATCGTGCTTTCGCTGTTCGGCATGGCCATCATGCTGCTCGAGCCGCTGGTGGACGAACGAAGCAGCCAGAAAATGCTTGGCTTCATAGCGCTGGTGGGCTCACTGGCGGCAATTGGGGCGACGCTTTACCAGTCGCAATACCCCGGACTGGGTTTCTGGGGCATGGTCAAGGTGGATGCGTTCAGCACCTTTTTTCACTTCCTGGTTACCACGATTGTCGCGGTGGTCATTCTCACTTCTTACGAGTACATGGAAGTGCAGCAGATCCGGGCCGGGGAATATTACGGGTTGATTCTTTTTGGCGCCGTCGGCATGTGCCTGATGTCGTCGGCGGTGGAACTGGTGCTCATCTTCATAGCTTTAGAGATTTCGTCGATTTCAACTTACGTTCTGGCCGGTTTCCGGCGGCGCGCAGCGATCAGCAGTGAAGCCTCGCTGAAGTATTTCCTGCTGGGCTCCTTCGCTACTGCCTTCTTCCTTTACGGAGTTGCGCTGATGTTCGGCGCCACCGGATCGACCAGCATCACTGTTATCGGTCAGACCCTTCGGTCCAGCCAGATTCCGGTGCTGGCCTATGCGGGAATCGCGCTGATGTTCGTCGGACTGGGTTTCAAGGTAGCCGCGGCCCCGTTTCATGTCTGGACACCCGACGTGTACGAAGGTGCGCCCGCGCCCGTCGTCGGCTTCATGTCCACCGCGCCCAAAGCGGCGGCATTCGCGGTGCTGCTGCGCATCATGTTTGAAGCCAACGCTCCGGGGCGGCTTTGGCTGATCTGGGTGACCGCAGCGCTGTCCATGACCCTGGGCAATCTGGGCGCGCTGGTGCAGCAGAACGTCAAGCGCCTGCTGGCATATTCTTCCATCGCGCATGCCGGATACCTTCTAGTGGCCTTTGCCGCCCTGCCCAACAATGGCATTCCCGCGGCCATGTTTTACACCGCCTCCTACGCAGCAATGAATGTTGGCGCCTTTGCCGTAGTCAGCCACTTCGCCGGCGCCGGGGAACGCTATGTCACGCTGGATGACTACGCCGGCCTGGGGCGCCGGTCGCCGCTTCTGGCCGCCACGCTAACGATTTTTTTGCTGTCGCTGATCGGGATTCCGATGACCGGCGGATTCTTTGCCAAGTTCTACGTGTTCAGCGCTGCGCTGCAGGCCAACCTGATTGGACTGACGATCATCGGAGTGCTCAACAGCGCGGTGGGTGCATACTACTACCTGCGAATCATCGTGATGATGTATATGCGCGAATCGAGGGAGGAAGTGCCCGCAACTACAGTGCCCGCTGCTCTGGGTGCTGCCCTGGCCATCAGCGTCGCCGCCACGCTCTATCTGGGAATCCTTCCCGGACGAGTTTTACAATACGCTTCCCGCTCGGTAGCTGATCTTCTACGATAGGTTTCCTAAGGTTGCTTATGTGTGGTAACGGGTTACCATGGTTACCGTAGTCCACCCAACATAGAGTCCGCTCAAACGTCCAAAACCCAAGCCCAGCAGCCATTTCGACGTGTACAATTAACTGCGTCTAATCCACAACTTGCATTTGACAATCGCGCACTATGCGTTCATTATGAGTTCCTAATCGAGAGTATTTAGAGCCTTGGAGGTCGCCGATGCGCAAGCTGATTCAGAGACTCTGGTCCGAAGAACAGGGACAAGACATCGCGGAATATGCGGTTATGCTGGCGGTGATTCTGGTTCTCGTCGTAGGGACGATACGCTTGGTCGGCTCTAATGCCAACAACGTCTTCTCCAACGTTGCCAGCTCAGTTCAGTAGGCCGTACACCTGTTCTCCCAGCCTGCAGGTAGTGCGCCCGAGGTTTGGCAGATCCTGTGAGTTCTGCAACCTTTTGGCTCGCACTCATTCCCTCGGATAGTCATCCGCCCTCGCGGGCGGAGAGCTGCCTAATGCGGGAGTGCTGAAATACTGCGGCCGAGCTTTTTCCCACGCAGTCATGCTCAGGCCGGAGGGGTCGTAGAGAATGCGCCCGGCTCGCACCGTCATGCGAGCCTGCAGTTTGACGCTCCCATCCATTCTGGCGTAGCCGCAATCGATGTAGCTGAATTTCCCGTCGAGCTTCTCCAGCACGGCAATATCAGCCTCTTTGCCGATGGTTAGCGTGCCCAACTCAGGCCGGCGAATCTCGCGCGCCGGGTTCACGGTGGAACGGCGGACAATCTCATCCAACGGCACGCCCATCGCCAGGAACTTGGACATCACCTGGGTCATGCTGAGCACGGTGTAATTGCCAGTGTGCAAATCGGTGGAGATGGAATCGGGCAAGAAGCCCTGCCTGACCGCCGGCACGGCGTTGCGGAACCAAAAGCTGCCGGCCCCGTGGCCAACATCGAAAATCACTCCACGGGCACGCGCCTCAGCCAAGATGGGATTGAGCTTGCCGTCGGGAAGAATTATGGGAAATTGCTGCGCGAAAACATGGGTATGGATATCGCCGGGCCGCATTTTTTTGAGGATCAGATCGGCATAGGTCCTTTCCGGGCGCGGCCAGAAATCAAACATCACGGGCAAGCCGGCCATCTGCGCGCATTCCACGGCACGGTCTACCGCGGCCCAGGGCGGATGTGCCGCATCCCAGGGATCCTCCGTCCAGTAGTGTGCGGTTTTCACGCCGACAATCACGTCCGCATATTTGTGGATAGTATCTGAACATCGTTTTACGTCCATCTGATCCGGAGTTTGTTCCAGGCCTCCGTTCATGCCGTTGGCCACGATGTTCAGAAATGCCAGCACGCGCACCTTGGCTTGATCGATGACTTCTTCCTTCTCTTGAAGAAAGGTTTCGGCGCCGGCGCTGCCGGCGTCCACGATGGTGGTGACTCCGGATTGCAGCGCGAGGTCGGCGGGAATACCCAGGGGCGCGGTATGAGCGCGCCCTTCCGGCGCAAACCAGTTGAGCGGGGCACCTCCGTGTCCCACGTGGGTGTGGATATCTATGAGGCCGGGGGTGACGTAGAGGCCGGAAACGTCGACTACTTTCCCTGCCTGGCTGGCAGGAATGTCCTTTTCGATTGCCGCGATTTTCCCGCCCAGAACGGCGACATCCATGACTCCGTCCACGTGACCGGCCGGATCAATGACGTGGCCGCCCTTCAACAGCAGGTCGTAACGAGGGGTTTGGGCCTTTGCGTTCGTAGGTGTGGCGAGAGTCATGGCGAGCAGCATTGCTCCGAAACATACTGCGATCGATGTCCGCATAGTGAGCCCTCTTGACCCTAATGCCGTCTGTGCGCGCGAGTTTGGGTCCACGCGTCCGGACTAACCGTCTACTCAGAGCCTTGTCCCCTAGTGGCCGGTGGGCGCCAGAACTTGTCGATCCGCCACGCTCTGCGGGTTCGGCGCAACCAGGTTGCAGGTGGGGTCGACGAGCAGCCAGGTCAACGCTCCCAGCAGACACAAGCCCGCCGCCACAAGGAATGACGCTGTCCAACCAAACCGCGCGGCGATGGCGGGCGTGAGTGAAGCCGTGACGGCACCGCCAATCTGCGCTCCCATGTTCATGAAACCGGAAACCGAGCCGGACGACTTGCCTGCGATGTCGGCAGTGACGGACCAAAAGGAGCTTTGCGACAGATACAGGGCTCCGGCGCCGCCCGCCAGTACCACGCTCGCCAAACGAGCGCTGTCAACCTGGGAGCCAAAGGCAATGAAGATTCCGGCAACGGCAATGCCGAATGCAGCCAGGCCACACCGTCCCAAACGAGGGCTATGCCATTTTGTCAGCCGGTCGTTGATGGTGCCACCCAGCAGGCTGCACACTGACATCGCCACAGGCGGCAGCATGGCGTAGAACGCGCTGGCTTTCAGATTCAGTCCGCGAACCTGGGCGAGATAGATGAAAAACCAGCTGAAGAAAATCCAGGCCACGTAGCCGAAGCAGAAATAACTGACGGTGACGGCCCACACTTCCTTGCTTTGTAGAACAGTTCCCCAGGGAACCAGACCGGCGTTTTTGTGATCC
>JBGQIG010000183.1:0-6300 GCA_041498365.1 Terriglobia bacterium
CGATGTTTGGCGGTGACATCTTGCAGCAGGGCAACAAAAGCACGCCGGTCTCCGCCTCTGCGCTGGGATTGTTCCAGCTTGCGTGCCAGCGCAACCGCTTCCGCATCTTGCTGCGCATCCACGAACAGCCCTATCAGGTTCGCGACTTCCTGCTGGCGTGAGGGATTCTGTTGAAAGAGTTGCCAGACCAAGGGTTCGGCGTCGCTCAGGCGATTCGCCGAGAGAAGCGCTTTGACGTAGGTCTCACGGATTTCCAAGGCCGCGCCCTCCGCCTTGGCCAGGGGCTCCAAAACAAAGATGGCGGCTCCAACCTGGCCTTGCGCAATCAAGCTCTTTCCATATCCCAAGGCGATCTTGGTATCGGCGGAATCTTCGGTATAGGCCCGCTCAAACCACTGCGAGGCGTTGCCGCCTGAAGCTTCCGTCATCCCAGCCAGCTTGAAGAAGGCCGCCGCGGCACCCTTCTTGTCTCCCACCTGCGAAGAGAGCTCACCCAGCCGCAGGATGTTTCGCTCCCCAGGCTCCAATGCTACCAGCCGCTTCAGCACCATCAGACAATCCTGCGGACGTCCGTTAGTGGTCAGATCTTCGAGCGCATTCTCGTAAGTCTCAAGCGCGAGTTTCCGGTTCGAGGTCTCAAGGATTTGCCCAAAGTGAACTCTCTGAATACTGGTTGGGGTAGCGTAGCGAGTCAGCTTTTTATAGGTGAGACTGGCGCGAGTGTTTTCTCCGGCCTGGATCTGCCGTTCGAACAACTCGCCGAGCAGTTTTACCGCTTCCGAGGTGCGCTGCAGCGAAAGGCAAATATCGGCTGCCATTTGGCGCACATTGTCATTCTGAGGGTCCTCGGCGAGGATCTGCATGTACTCTTCCAGGGCTTCGCCGGTTTTGCCTTTCTGCAACAGCTTTTCCGCGCGTTCCACGCGGCGGGCGATCTCGGCTCGGTCTAATCGCTTGGTCGGGTCTGGCATGAGAGAGACGGGTAATGTGCAGAGTAACCCAAGTGAGATTTTAGGGGCCGGTACTCGCAGCGGCAACGAAGGAGGGTTCAGCGGGGATTACGAAAGTCACAGGAGAATATGTCTTTGGCAGGAAAGAAGTTTCTGGTATAGGTGCCGGATGCCCGTAGCGGACAAAGTGGACCAGGAACGAGGACTTCGGCACCAGCTCGGCGCCGGTCAGATGGCCATGGTGGCTGTGGGTGGGTCGATTGGGACTGGCTTGTTGCTGGGATCAGCGGCGGCGCTCGAAATTGCCGGGCCGGGAGTGATCCTTAGTTTTCTCCTGGCCGCGTTTATCAACTTGACGGTTACCATGGCCCTGGGCGAGCTCTCCAGCATGCACCCGGCCGCCGGCTCGTTCGGCGTCTATGGCGACCTCTACCTCAATCACTGGGCAGGATTCATCGCCCGCGCCGGCTATTGGGCGGCAATCTCGATCTCTATCGGTGCGGAGTTGGTGGCCTCCGCCACTTATCTTGCCTTTTGGTTCCCTTCCGTTCCTGCGTTGGTCTGGGTGATGATTTTTTCTGCATTGCTCTTACTGATCAATCTTCGCAGCGTGGGAAATTACGCACGATTCGAATACTGGTTCGCCATGATCAAGGTCGTGACCATCCTGGCGTTCATCGTGCTGGGGGCGGGGCTGTTGCTGAGCGCCCACGTCGCGCCCCAGTACACCGCACAAGGCGGATTCCTGCCCAACGGACCCCTCGCCCCCTTGTTGGCCATGGGGTTCGCTCTCTATACCTTCGGAGGGGTTGAGTTCGTGGCCATCACAACCGGAGAGTCACGTTCCGCCGAGGAGATTCCCCGCGCCATCAAGCTGACTTTCGTGGTCCTCACTTCCGTCTACCTTGGAGCGATTATCGTCCTGGTGGGCGTGATGCCCTGGAACCGTGCCGGCGTCACTGAGAGTCCATTTGTCACCGTATTCCGCCACGCCCATATCCCGGCTGCATCGCACATTATGACCTTCGTGATCCTCACCGCGGCGCTGTCAGGAGCCAACGCGGCGCTCTATGCCGCTTCGCGAATCCTGTTCTCCCTGGCACGGACGGGCTGGGCGCCAGCAATTTTGGGCCGGCTCAACGCCGCCGGATCGCCCAGGCTGGCCTTGCTGGCTTCGTCCTACGGCATCGTGGTCGCACTGATGCTGGAGAAGTGGGCGCCGAAGGACGCTTTCGTCTCCATTCTGGGCGCGGCGCTAGTAGGAATGCTTCTGTCCTGGCTGGTCTCTCTCGCGGCGCACATCAAGTTTCGCCAGCAGCTTCGGGCGGATCAACTCGCCGCGCTGCCCATGCGTTCACCCCTGGGAGCTTGGGGTTCCCGGTTGGGGTTCGTGCTCATCATCGTGGCAGTTTTGGAGACCGGCTGGCACTCTCGCTTGACGCTGATTAGCGGCGCTGTGTATATGGTGGTGCTGACCGCGGTCTATTTCCTGCTGAGGAAGAAATCGCAGAAGTTGGCCGCAACGTCATGACCATGTGGCGCGGACACTCTTGTCCGCGGCTTTTGACTTTGATTTTAGGCATTCAAACTATTCGCGCCCTCTGTGAGAGCAACCAATATCCTAAAACAAAAATCAACTTCAAAAGCGGCGGACAAGAGTGTCCGCCCCACACCGGCTGCACTTACATCGTGCTTATTCTTATGTAGCGCCGAACATCCTTCATGCCGGCGAGAATCACATATCCGGCATAAAACAGATCTGCTGTTCCGAGAATATTTATGATGATCTTCATGGCTTGCATCTCACCCCTGGGTCAAAGATTGGATATCCGAGCAAATAGCAAAGCTTGGATGTGCCGATCTCTCGTAGAGTTGTCGGACTAAATTCTGTCTGGCCGGTCTGGAGTGTACAAGCCCAGACCCGCAGTACAATACCCCGTATGGCTGATGAGCTTCTACGCTATCGTTCGCAGTTCCCCATACTGGAACGAACGACCTACATGATCAGCAATTCGCTGGGCGCCATGCCCCAGGGGGTTTATGAGGCCATGAAGGGCTACGCCGACATCTGGGCCACGCGTGGCGTGCGCGCCTGGGAAGAAAGATGGTGGATGCTGGCCCCTCAGGTCGGCGACGCGATTGGCGGGCTGATGAACGCGCCCCCAGGATCGGTTTCGACGCATCAGAATGTCACCACCTGCCAGGCCGTGGTGGCTTCGTGCTTCGATTTCTCGGGTAAGCGCAACAAAGTCGTATACAGCGACTTGAACTTCCCTTCCGTGATGTATTTCTGGGAGGCGCAACAGGCATACGGCGCCCGCGTCCACATGGTCAAGACGGACGACGGAATCACGGTTCCCATTGATCGACTGCTCGACGCGATTGACGAACAGACCCTACTCGTCCCGGTTTCGCACGTGATCTTTCGCAGCGCCTACATCCAGGACGCGAAGACGATCATCGAAAAGGCCCATAAAGTAGGCGCGCACGTAGTGCTGGATACTTTTCAATCGCTGGGCACGGTGCCCGTCGATGTGCAAGCGCTGGACACAGATTTTGCCTGTGGCGGAGTCTTGAAGTGGCTGTGTGGCGGGCCGGGGGTGGGCTATCTCTATGTTCGTCCCGACCTGGGGAAAAGACTGCAGCCAAAATTCACCGGATGGTTTGCGCACCAGAATCCATTCGGGTTCGAAATTGGCCCTACCCGCTACTCTGAGCCTCCGTTTCGCTTCATGAATGGCACTTCCCACATACCGGCTTTGGAGGCGGCGCGTCCCGGACTGAAGATTATTGCCCAGGTCGGCATCGACCGAATTCGAGAAAAGTCGAAGCGCCAAACTTCGCGATTGATCGAAATGGCAGAGCGGCATGGATGGCGCGTGAATTCGCCTCGCAACCCGGAGCAGCGTGGCGGCACCGTATCCATCGACATGCCCGACGCCGAGGAAGTCTGCCGCGAATTACTCAAGCGCGACATCCTGGTGGACTATCGTCCCAAAGCCGGCGTGCGCATGTCCCCGCACTTCTACAATAAGGATGAGGAACTGGAGACGGCGATCGCTGCGGTGGATGAAATCCTGAAAGAACGAGCCGTCGCTGCCAAATAACTAGCGCTGGTGGTGTGGGGCGGGCGCCCTCGCCCGCCTGCCTGAAGCAACGCTGCACATACCCAAGGCACCAGCCTTCTCACCTCCCGCGCCCCGCACTCCTGAACTTCTCCATTAAAATGGCTGAGTGAGCGATTCTGTCCGCATAGGAATACTCGGGGACTATGACCCCAAGTCTCCGACTCTTCCCGCAGTCGAGAAGTCGCTCCAGCACGCTGCCGCCCAACTGAATCTGCCGCTTGAAGCGGAGTGGATCGCGACCCCGAGCATCCTCGCCCCCGACGCCCAGAAAAAGCTGGAGAGCTTTGACGGACTTTGGGCGGCGCCGGGCAGTCCTTACAAGAGTTTTGATGGGATGCTGAAAGGCATCGAATTTGCCCGCCGGCGCGACTGGCCGTTCCTGGGCACCTGCGGCGGCTTTCAGTACGCGCTGATCGAGTGCGCCCGCAATGTGCTTGCGATAAAGGACGCGGACAGCGCCGAGAATAATTCCGGATCGAAAAACATCATTATCTATCCGGTTGCCTGCGCCGTCCCCAATCGGGCGAAGGGCACGCCGAAGCTCTCCGGCCCGATACCGGAAATCCGCCTTCGCCCCGGCTCCTACCTGCAGTCGTTCTATTCGCAGGACATAGCAGTAGAAGAATTCTTCTGCAACTTCGAAGTCAATCCCGACTACGAATGGGCCGCGATGGAGGCGGGATTCCCGGTGGTAGCTCGCGGCCCGGCGGGCGAGATCCGCGCCATTGAATCGCCCACTCACCGTTTTTACATTGCGACCCTGTACCAGCCCCAGCTCTCCTCCAAATCCGGCAAACCCCATCCTCTGGTGCTGGCCTTCGTCCAGGCCGCCGCCGACTGGGGAAGAAAGAAGCTGGACGACAGCGTTCTGGAGTAGTAAATCGGGCGTCGGACGTTGGATGTCAGACCTCGGCAAGAACCATGTGGGGACGGGTCTCCGACCCGTCCAAGTCGAACACAGCTCGACAGGCTCTTTGTTCGTCCCTCACACGGGAATCAATTCAAACGCGGGATAGCTCTGCACCAGTTCCCGAAAAGCTTCTACAGACGACCCGGCCGCCACTGGAAAATATCTCTGCACTTCCCGCTTGAACTGATCCAGATAAGCTTTCAATATCTCCGGCTTTTCCTGATCGGGTAAGGCTCGAAGCGTGAACTTCTGTCGCTGGCTTCCCCTCTTGAGGGTCACTTCTCCCGCAGACTCCGCGTTCCGCACCCACTGCGTCCGGCCGCGCGGAGCCACGAGGAAATGCTTTCCATCGATCTCCAGCAGATCAATCGGCGTAGAGTGGATCTTTCCGCTCTTGCGCCCGCGGACCTGCAGCAGATAATTGTGAGAAAAGCCCAGGCCCAACCCAACCACGAATCCAAAAATCCGATTGAAGATACGCTCTCCGGCGCTGGGTGCGCGAAATGTGGGAAGAGTGGAGCTCATAGTGACGTTTAATTATAGGACCGATGAGTCACCGGCAAGCTGACCATATTCGGGTGTTCCAAGCCTTCCACGCCTGCAACACGACGGCCACACATTGAATTGTGCTTCCAGCCCCTGAGGCACCTGTCTATACCCTGCTTCGAGGCTGAGAGCACATGTTAGGTCTGTTTCACGAACCTGAGCGAAGCCGAATTCATGCAATAGCGAAGACCGGTGGTTGGGGGCCGTCGTTGAAGACGTGGCCCAGATGCGCATCGCACTCGGTACAGGCAACTGCGTCCCTCACCATGCCATAACTGGTGTCCCTTATTGTGCTGACGTTCTCCGCCGCGATCGGCTCCCAAAAGCTGGGCCAACCGGTCCCCGATTCAAACTTAGTAGCTGAACTGAACAGGGCACTGTCGCAACAGATGCAGCGGTAAAGACCGTTGTCGTGCAAATTCCAATACTTTCCGCTGAAGGCAATTTCGGTGTCCGCATGGCGCGTGATATCGAATTGCCCGGCAGACAACTGCTTGCGCCACTCTTCGTCGCTCTTCACCACTTTTGGCACACGAACCTTTTGTAGCCGCTGCCCGGAGTCGGAGAACCGCACGACCGTGACCTCTTCAGGCGCGCCCTTCGGCGCTGCCGCTTCAATGAACCGCGGCTTCCGCAGCGACCACAAGGCGACGCCGGCAATTGCCGTGAGGGAAATTCCCAGAAAGGCGCGGCGCCTTACATTGACCGTCGAAGAATCGCGATCAAGTTCAGAGTCAAACATGAACCAACTCCTGGAGTTGCGGCA
>JBGQIG010000184.1:0-6270 GCA_041498365.1 Terriglobia bacterium
AGTAGACGTCAAACCCGGATTCGTCCGCGTGTTCGATCTGGCGCATGATCTCCCAGATCATTTCGTAATGCGACTTGCCCGGCGGTGTCTGAATTTCACAATAAATGCCAAATCGCATGTTTTTCTCCTAGGGTTTTCGGCCAAGCGAACTAGCGTGCCCCTGGGCATCTCGCGACTTATCCCTGGAGGCGTCGATGGTCCGATATTCCCCACGGTGATAGAGCAGCGGGTCGCCGCTGCGCACTACGACTTCCTCCACTTCGGCTATGAAAATCGTGTGGTCGCCAGCGTCCTGTGCGGTGTGCAGGCGGCATTCGAGGTAGGCCAGCGCACCGTGGAGCACCGGAGTGCCCTGCGCCGTGCGGTCAAAGCGCGCACCCGCCTCCTGCTCCGCGTGCCGGTGGTCCTGGGCCGGACGCGCATAATATTCGGAAACAATTTGCTGATCCGCTGCCAGCACGTTCACTCCGAACCGCTTCTTGGCGTGCAGGTGAGCGTGAGTCCGGGCCTTATGGTCTACGCAAACCAGCACCAGCGGCGGATCGAGCGATACGGAAGTAAAAGCATTGGCGGTCATGCCATGCACTTCGCTCTCGTAGTCCACCGTGATTACCGTCACTCCGGTCGCAAAACTGCCAAGCGCTTTACGGAACTCTGCTTGAGTGACCGCCATAGGAAGGCCAGAGCCCTATCGTTTCGTAGCCTTGCAAGGCAAAGCCGGCAATTGCCGGTCCCGCCGCTTAGAGTTTTACCACGATAAACGCAGTGCGAACTGAACCTGCCGCGGATTAAAGATGGCGCGGGGCGTGCCGTACGACGGATTCGGCGAGCCCTCCAGATTGCCCGACGGCGCGGCTGGGCAGCCCTGAGCCACTGGGTCGCCGGCAAAATTGCAGAAGTCCGCCGCTCCGTATGCCGTATTGAAGAAACGAATATTCAGCGTATTCAGCAAATTGAAAGCTTCGGCAATCGCTTCCAGGTGAATCTTTTCGGTAAACTTGAAGGTCCGCGAAACCCGCAGGTCCACGCTCTGATAGCCATCACCCTGGAAGGTGTTCCGGGACTCAATGCCCACCCGGTCGTTGTTCCCGAAGATGTCTCCATTGGAATCAAAGCCGGAAAATTTGGTGAAGTAGTGCGGCGTCTCCAGACTCACAATCATCCCCAGTTGCCAGTCGTTCACGATGGGGTTGAGATGAGTTGGCCCCTGCAGCGTGGCGTTGCCCACAAAACGGTGGGCCACGTAATCGGCGGAGACCGCCCGCTCCCGGTCGAAGCAGCAAGTGTCCTGCGGAATCAGAACGAAGCTGGGATTAGGCCCGTTGTCGATGCCTTTCGACCACGTGTAGCTGAGGCCCCAGCCTACATGATTTGTCAGTCGCTTGTTGAAATTCACCAGCAGTCCGTCCCACTGGGAATCCCACTTGGAGTCAGCTTCGAAGTCCACTCCGAAGGGGAAGGTCCGGATGTTCGGAATCACTCCAAACAGCGTGCCTGGCAGGCAATCGGTCGGGTTAAAGACAGGGTCGGTCGCGCCGCAATAGTAATTCTTGGATCCGGCGTTTCCGCGGGAGTCGTGAACCGTATGGCTCGCAGCCTCGGCTCCCGTGTTATAGAACGGATTCGCGTCGGGCTGATTCACATTGTAGAAGCTTCCCAGGTGCACGCCGCGCACGTGCATTCCCGTAATGCTCAGGATAGTGTCCTTGAACGGCTGAATCTCGAAACCCAGACTGGCCTGAGCCCCGTACGGAGGCTTGTGGTCCTTGACGAAGCGCACAATCACCGCTTCGAGCGAACCACCCGGATAGTCCGCCGTGGTCTGGCCGGCATGAAGCAGTGCGTTCAGCGCGCCGGCGTTGGTGAAGGGATCGGCTCCAAAGGCCGAGAGCCGGGTCTTCGCGTTCAGATCATCCTGGATGTCTTCCCGCCCCGGATATTTCGACAAGCCGCCGCAGGAAGGAATTTGACACATCAGCAGGGGCGACGGAATCTGGCCATGGAACAGTCCCGCTCCTCCGCGAATGACGAAACCGCTATGCCCGCCCGGCGCCCAGGAAAATCCACCGCGGGGATCGAAGTTCTTCAGCGGATTGTTAAGCGCGGCAGCGGGCCAGGTTTCTCCTTCCCAGCGCAGCCCGTAATTGACCGTCAGACTGTTCGTGATCCGCCATTTGTCCTGAAAATACAGGCCCTCATAGGTGTGATCCAGGGTTCCCTTGGCTTGATTGCGGATTGCGGACGAGATGCTCGCTCCCTGGTAAACCGAAGGATTGAACGAAGTCTCATTAAATCCGGAAGCCGTGTCGAAGCGTTCAAAGAAAATCACGAAGGGATGTGGCGCTCCCACAAAATCGTTACCCAGGAAGGAGTTCAGGTTTGCGAAGTCCGCTTCAAACGGATAAAACAACGGGAAGGATTCGGTAGTGCTCACCCGGTTGAAGTCTCCGCCAAAGCTGATGGTGTGCTTGCCCAGAACCTTGGTGACGTTGTCCACGATCTCAAAGCGGCCTTCTTCGTAGAAATCGGGGTTTCCGCGGTTTACGCCCAGGGTGAACACATTGGACACTTCCAGGTGAGGCTGGGTGCTGGTGGTCGGAAAGTCAAAGAACCGGTGCGCGTACTGCAGTCGGAGCTCATTAACCAGTGACGGCGAAAACGTGGAGACCAGGTTGCCAACGATAGATTGGTCGCGGAAGGTGTTGTTCTTGAAGCCTGAGGGCAGATCGAAACCGTCATTCAACGGGGAGAGATTCGTGGATCGCTGGTCGTTGAAGAAGTAGCGCACGAATACGGACTGCTTTTCGCTGAAAGTATGATTGATCTTGCCCAGGAAGTTGTCGTAGTTGATGCCCCGATCCACGTGCAGGTTTTCCGCCGGCAGTCCCCAGGTGTTCACCTTCACGGCGTTGATCGCATTAATGTTCTGCAGAACAGTGGAGTTGTAGAAAGGTGACTCGACGTGCCGCTGGCCTTCGTAGTTACCGAAAAAGAAAGTCCTGTCTCGTTTGATCGGCCCGCCCAGCGTGGCTCCAAACTGGTTCTGGCGGAGCTTGTTGAAACCCTCCGCGGCCAAGGCGCTGGGAGCGTCCAGAACGTCGTTGCGGAAATACTCATAGAGGGAGCCATGCAGGCTGTTGGTCCCGCTTTTGGTGATGATGTTAACGATGCCGCCTACCGCGCGCCCGAACTCGGTGCTGTAACTGCTGTTGATGACCCGGAACTCTTCCACCGCATCTTGCGAGGGTGTCGTTTTCTGAATGCCCGAGGCAGTGGACATATTGTCCGCGCCGTCGATAGCCACAAAGTTGTAATGAATATTCTGGCCGGCGAAGGAGAGTTTGGTCACCGGTTCGATAATCACGTCGGTGCTGCCGGAAGTGGTGTCGCCAATGGTCACCCCAGGAGCCAGTAAGGCGAAGTCGATGAACTGTCGTCCGTTGACGGGCAGGTCCGCGATCTTTTGCGCGTCGATAACCGAGCTGACCATGATCCGCGTCGGTTCCGCTACCTCGCCCACATCCTGCACCGTCACTTCCTCGGCGACGTGCCCCACGGACAGATTGAAGTCCACATCACCGCTGGCGCCAATGTCGAGATGGGCTTTTTTCGCCTGCTTCTGGAAGCCTGACTTGTCGGCAGTCACCGTATAGTCGCCTGGCGGCAGGAATGAAATTTGGTAGTCGCCCGTCGCACTCGCGGTCGTGGAACGCGAAAAACCGGTAGCAGCGTTGACAGCCGTCACCGAAGCCTGGGATATCGCAGCGCCCGTAGTGTCATAAACCCGGCCCTGGATAGTGACCGTGACTACCTGCGCTCGCAGGGGCAGGGCAAGGCTCGCCAGCAATATCAGGCAAAGCGCATAGTTCCGAATATAGTTCGGCGCCCGAAAACCGCTCCCCAGAGTTCCGTTTGTAAAGTAGGCCTTCATACTCTCCTCCTGAAAACAGCCTGGCCTCCACACATCTGATCCTCAGATTGTCCGCTTTGTCTTTTTTCGTGGCATCTGACCGTTCATAACCCGGATCAGCCTGGACTCGGAATCGTCGAGATGTTGTGCCAGGATCGCGGCACACTGTTTGAGCTTGCCCGCCGCCACGCACTGATACATCTTGCGATGCACCGGGATCAGTGCTCCGGGATCGTCGTGGCTGCGATCCACCAGCACCATCCCCATGCGCAGTTCTCCGATCACTCGCTGATAAAAAGACTCGAGTCGCCGGTTGTCATGAAACCGTATCAGCAGGCTGTGGAATTGCAGGTCGAAGCCGACCGCCCGGAGCCAGTCTCGCTCACGCACCGCGCGCTCATAGCCTTCCACCGCGTTGCGCAATTCCGGCAGAACTTCGGAGCGCTTTTCTTTCGCTGCCAGCACGCCAGAAATTTCCAGCATCCGCCGCAGGTGGTAGATCTCCTGGACATCTTTCAGGGAGAGCTGCGAGACCGCCACCCCGCGGTGGATACTGCGCTTGAGCAGGTTTTCCAGCGACAGAATGCGCGTCGCTTCCCGCATCGTGTTCCGCGACACGCCCAGAGATGCCGCCAGCGGCACCTCCTGGAGCGGAGTGCCAGGACGCAGTTCACCGTTGAGAATCCTCTGCCGCAGGATCGACGCCACTTGATCGGCGACGCTGACTCGGTAGATTTGCGAACGCTCCATAGGGAAAAGCCCGGGGGAGGGCTTGAGCGGATGCGCGCCATCTTGCCCCCAAAGTGTTCACGAAGTCAAGTGTTGAACAATTCAACGATCTTGCAAAACTTCGCCGCTTCAACAATCACACCGACACAATCAGTCTCATGTATCATTTCCCTGTGCAAACTTGGATTTGTCTCATTCTTGAGATATGAATTCTGGAAATGCTCGCATTGGATTCCATTTTGGGGATTGGTTGGGTCGATAGACTTGGCAAGCATCGAATCTGCACTGACAACTTTTCTTGACGAACTGCGCGACGGGCTGCCGCTGTCACGTGAGGGAGCCTGCCAACTCCTTCGCTGTCCCGGCGACGAACTACCCGCGCTCCTCGCTACCGCCCTGACTGTCAAACAACGATTCAAGCCAGGCGTCATCACCTATTCACGCAAAGTCTTCATCCCCTTGACCAACCTCTGTCGGGATTATTGCGGCTATTGCACCTTCCGCCGCGATCCCGGCGAACCCGGCGCACACACCATGACCCCGGATCAGGTTCTGGAGGTTGTGAAGGCCGGCGAGAAGATGGGTTGCACCGAGGCTCTGTTCAGCCTGGGCGATAAGCCCGAACTCACCTTCCCCGAAATGCGGGCAACCCTGCGACACCTGGGATATAACTCGACCCTGCATTATCTCGAAGCCATGTGTGAACGAGTTCTGCGTGAGACGACCCTGTTGCCCCATCCCAATCCCGGTCTGTTGAGTGCCGAGTGGATCACCCGTTTGGCTGCCGTTTCTCCCAGCATGGGGCTGATGCTGGAAACCACAAACACGGCTCTGCTTGAGCCCGGCGCCGCGCATGACAACGCCCCCGACAAGGTCCCGGCAAAACGTTTGCGCACCATTGAAGAGGCGGGGAAACAGGCTGTTCCCTTCACCACCGGATTACTGATCGGAATCGGTGAGACTCTAGAAGACCGTGTCGACACGCTGCTCGCGATCCGTGAGCTGCATCGGCGTTACGGCCATATCCAGGAAGTGATCGTCCAGAATTTCCGCGTCAAGCCGGATATTCCGATGCGTGACTGGCCTGAACCTACGCGGGGGGAGATGCTGCGAACCGTGGCCGTGGCGCGCCTGCTTATGCCGGACGTCAACCTGCAGGCGCCGCCGAACCTTTCCGCGCCCTATTACGACGAACTGCTCGATGCCGGGATCAACGACTGGGGAGGAGTTTCACCCTTGACGCCCGACTTCATCAATCCGGAAAGACCCTGGCCACACCTGGCCCAGCTGAAGACGCGGACCGAATCAAAAGGATATATTTTGCGTCAGCGGCTGCCGGTTTATCCTGAGTTCTTGACAGCGATTGCCAGGCGGCCCGGTCTGCTTGCAGAAAAGGTCCGGTCCGCTGCCGATCGCGAAGGTTACGCAGAAAGGACGAAGGCTGCATGATTGTGGTACTCACCGGCGGGACGGGCGGCGCCAAGTTTGTCGATGGCCTGCGCCAGGTTGTTCCCTCCAAAGACCTCGCCATCATCGTCAACACCGGAGACGATCTGGAGTGGTGGGGCCTGTATGTTTCACCCGACCTCGATTCCATCACCTACGTGCTGGCCGGACTGCTCAGCAAAGAG
>JBGQIG010000185.1:0-6258 GCA_041498365.1 Terriglobia bacterium
AGGCAATTCAAGGCCTTCGCTAACATCAGCGCGAGCGTGTACTTGCCCGAACCGGCCGGACCGGCAAGAATCACGGCCTGAGGAAAGTGATTGCGAGCCAGCATCTCGCGCAGGCGGTTGAGGACGTCGGAGTTGCCGTGGAAATCGTTAAACACAGCTTTCAGCTTTCGGCCAAAAAAGCAATTGGCAATTAGCAATTAGCACTTGGCCCTGGATTTGCTGAGTCTAGCAGAATCAAGGCGGGCCAAATGCCAAGTGCTGATTGCTAAGTGCTTGCCTGGCTGAGAACTGAGAGCTGACGGCCGACAGCTGACAGCTGAAAGCTGAAAGCCGAAAGCCGAAAGCTGAGACCTGCCTCACGCAATCTTCGTGGTCAGCTTGAATTTACGGCGCACAATCTCCAGGATTCGTGCGTGGGTCTCCTTAGCGGTTCCGCGCGCATCAACCAGCACGACTCTCTGCGGTTCACGAGCGGCAATCGCCAGGTAGGTGCTACGCACTCGACCGAAGAAAGCGCGGCTCTCCTGCTCAAAGCGGTTTTCGTCGTTTTTCCCCCGACCATTCCTGGCGTTGTGGGCCTTGTTGCGGCGGCGGGCTCGTTCCACGCTTGCGGCCGCGTCGGAATCCATCAGGATGGTAAGGTCCGGCTGCAAATCGTGGCACAAGATTCGATGTAGCTCCAGCACCGGTTCGCTGCCTAGCTTGCGGCCGCCTCCCTGGTAAGCTTCGGTGGAATCCGTGAAGCGATCACAAAGCACGATTCGACCCTCCGCCAGCGCCGGCTGAATCACTTCCGTCACATGTTGGGCGCGCGAGGCGAACATCAGGGCCAGTTCCGCCATTGGAGAAAGATCGGCGGTCGCGGTGTCGAGCAGGAGCCGGCGGATCTTTTCTCCGGTTGCGGTTCCGCCCGGTTCACGCGTCACCACCACGGACGAGCCCTGGGCGCGGAACACAACCGCCAGCTTCTCCATCTGCGTGCTCTTGCCGCACCCGTCGAGTCCTTCGAACGTGATGAATCTGCCGCGATGAGAGTGTGAGGACACAGTGGAAATCATAGCTTAGGGCTTGGCATTTAGCACTTGTGCTGGGCTGCCAATGCCAGCGGCGAAGACTTTACCGCAAGGTTCGCAAAGGGACACCGCAAAGGTCGCAAAGGAAGCACGCACAAGTGCCTTCTCAGAGCTCTTTGCGGCTTTCCTTAGCGACCTTGGCGGTCAGATTGTTTCTTCCTCGCTTACACCTGCGAACAAATCACTCTCCGGGGCAATGGGAGCAGATTTCACCGCAGCCGCGAGGTGGAACATTTCGCGCCTGCCGCGTTTCCGCGCGTACTCCTCGAACAGCGGCCACAGTGGCTGCTGGCTTCTGTGCGCCTTGAAGGCCTCGATCTTGGTTTCCAGGTAGTTTCCAATCTCGACGACGGCGGTGGGTGGAGCCAAAGTGATGGGTTGGCGTCCCGCGAGGCTGAAGTCGGCGGTGGTGTGGTACAGCTTCTGAATTCGGTGAGGAATGACGGAACCGTTCAACTGATCGGGAAAGCGATTGTTCCGCCCAGCCCAATGAAAGGCAAGCGTCGCGAAGGTCGAGGCCATCGAATGGTCGGTGTGTCCGGTAACGCCGCCCGCCGGGTCAAAGGTGAGCAGGACGTGCGGACGAAACTCTCGCATGTGAAGTGCGAGCTCGGAAACCACCCGTTGCATTTCCAGCCGGTGAAGCTGGCCGTCGGGATAGTCCAGCGCGATTCCGCGCGAGACTTTCAGGATTTCGCAGGCGGCGGCAAATTCCTTTCGTCGCATGGCGCCGAGTTCCTGATCGCTGCGGGCGCCACCGCGGTGGGTGGCGGCTTGCCCGGGTGTCAGGCAAATGACGCAAGTTTCCACGCCACGCTCACGATAGAGAAGCAACGATCCGCCGAAGCTGCTGGCTTCGTCGTCCGGATGGGCGGTGACCACCATCATGCGCAGCATGGGAGGATTGTACAGTTTCACTCAGTAGCGCCGGCGTCCCGCCGGCTGTCGGGTGGGCGTCCCGCCCACCTATCAGGCCGGCCGGAGGCCGGCGCTACACAACTCCTCGCCTTCCTCCAGCATGAACGCCAGCACCTCCTGTGGCACGGGCGCGTTCCACACGGGCGCAAATGACTGGCGATGCAAAGGGCAAGGTCCGTGCTCGCGCAACGCCGCCAGGTGACGAGGTGTGCTGTAACCCTTGTTCGAAGCCAGTCCGTATACCGGAAAAACCGGGTCCCATGCCACCATCATGCGGTCCCGTTCGACTTTCGCCAGGATGGAGGCCGCGGCGATAGAAGCCGAGAGGGCGTCGCCGTGAATAATCGCCCGTTGCGGAAGCTCGCAGTCCAGGCGCAGCGCATCCACCAGCAAATGGTCAGCGCCAGGATCCAGACGCAGTACGGCCTCGCGCATGGCCAGACGCGAAGCCTGGTAAATGTTGATCTGGTCGATGCGGGCCGCGTCGACAGCCGCAACGGCCCAGGCCACGGCATGCTGGCGGATACGTTCCGCCAGAACCTCACGGCGCTCCGCGGGCAGCAGTTTGGAATCCCGCAAGCCTCTTATGCGATATGCGGGGTCGAGGATGACTGCCGCGGCGACGACCGGTCCGAACAGCGAGCCCCTCCCGACCTCATCTACGCCGGCGACAAAACGCGCGCCCAGTTGCCATACCTTCTTCTCAAATCTCAGTGTGCAACGCAGTCTCTGAAGAAGACGCAACTTGGCGGCAGAAGCGGAGAGCGGTCTCTCAGGCGCGGACTTGAGCTTTGGCGACACGAGCGGCGATGGATATGAGCATCTTCGCCCAGCCCATGCTTGTGGTGCAATGTGGAAAAACTGTCAGTGCACCGGTCTGGCAACCAACCAGCCGGATTGCAGGACATCCTTCACCCTGAGTGCAGCGTGAGTCACGCAGCCGCAAAGATGCGCGCAGGATCCCTCGCCCGGCAGAATGCGGGTTCGGGATGACGCCTGTTGTCGAGTTACCGGAAAACTCCCAGCCTCCCGCAACTGCCATGGATTCAGCGGCCCGATGGTAACCAGTACGTGCCATTACTGCCGTAAATTGACCGTCACATCCCTGCTTGCTACTTTCAATGCAGAGAGTTGTCCCGCAGCGAGCTCACTTTGATCCAAGAGATTTCCAATCCAATATCAGAGCGCCAGAACAAGCGCATCCACGTTGCGCTTCCCATTCGCGTCACTTACTGGGATCACGAAAGCAGGCCCGCCATTGAAATCGCCTGTACCTACGATATTTCCGAGCATGGGGCTCGGGTTACGGGCCTGCGTTGCGTGAAAGGGACGGGAGAAATCATCGCCATCGAGCGTGGCCGCAACAAAGCCTTCTGCCGCGTGGTCTGGATCGGCGACCCCGACTCCGAGCTGCGCGGTCAGGTCGGCATCCAGTGTGTCGAGTCGGATCGCACACTGTGGGAAGCTGAGCTCCGCGACATGGAAGAAGTCTATGATCCCATCCTGCTGGATGGAGGCCTGAAACGGGCTCGCTCCTTCGCCTCCCACGAGCGTCGCCGCCGGCGGGAGCGTTATTCCCTGGATGGAATCGCTGAACTGATAAAGGAAGGCCCGAGCAGCATCCACGCCAGGGCAGTCCTAAAGAACATGTCAGAGATCGGTTGCTTGGTCGCGACCGAGCATCTCCTGCTCCCTGGGACAGAACTGAAACTGGAGCTGAGTATCGGTGATTACAATCTGGCTCTTAAGGGCCAAGTCCGCCATGGGGACCAGCATGTGGGGCTTGGAATCGAGTTCCGTGAGATCCGCAAGGGCGAGCGCCAGATCCTGCAATTCCTGGTGCGCAAGTTAGCTGAGAAACACCTCGAAGATACCCTGCAGTTTGAAGTTCACCGATAGTCCAAGCTCTATTCCCGAAACTTTCTCAAGCCGGCGAATTACTCAGCGGCGACTTCCGCCACGAGATGTTCGCGCTCGACGTCCTTCAGGCGAGCTGCTTTGCCTTTGAGACTGCGCAAGTAATACAACTTGGCGCGGCGAACCTTGGAAGAGCGCAGCAACTCGACCTTGTCGATCACTTTGGAATGGAGCGGAAAGATGCGCTCCACACCATGGCCGAAGCTGATCTTGCGCACCGTAAAGCTGGCCTGGGGGCCGCGACTGCGCGCAATCACCACGCCCTCAAACGCCTGCAGGCGCTCTTTGTCGCCTTCCTTGATCTTCACGTGTACCCGGACGCTGTCTCCAGGAGCGAACTCAGGAATGTCTGTGCGCCTGGCCTTGGCCAGAAGTTTTTCGATGATCAGGTTAGTCATGATCTTGCCCCCTCATTCCAGATATCTGAGAATTTGTTTAAGTTTCCTCGCCCATGATTCGGGCCAGCAACTCTTTATCTTCGTCGCCAAGCACGGCACGATCCAGCAGATCAGGCCGGTTGCGCAGCGTCTTCGCCAGCGCAGTGCGCCGCCGCCAGCGGCGTATCTCTTCATGATTGCCTGAAACCAGCACTTCAGGAACCTTCAGGCCACGAAAGTCCGCCGGTCGCGTGTAGTGCGGATAGTCCAGTAATCCACCTGATGCGCAAGTGGAGTTGGGACCATCAGCAGCCTCCAGTCCGGTGGTCGCGGTAAACGACTCCTGCCGCGTCGAAGCTTCGTTGCCCAGTGCGCCAGGAATGAGCCGCGTGACTGTATCCAGAATCACAGTCGCCCCCAATTCGCCGCCGCTCAGCACGTAGTCTCCAATCGATAGCTCGCGGTCGGCCAGATGCTGGCCAACGCGTTCGTCCACGCCTTCGTAGCGGCCACAGATCAGCACAATTTGTTCCAGCGCGGCGAGCTCTTCCGCCAAACTCTGATCGAACACCCGGCCTTGTGCCGACAGCAGCACCACACTCTGTTTCGCGCCACTCGCAACGCGCTCCGCGCGGGACTGGACCTTCAGCCCTTCAATACATTCAAAGAGCGGTTCCGGCTTAAGGATCATTCCTTCGCCGCCGCCGAAAGGTCGGTCATCCACGGTGCGGTGCCGGTCGTGCGCAAAAGCCCGCAAGTCGTGGACTTCGATCGTCACCAGGCCAGCTTCCCGGGCCCTGCGGACAATTCCGTAATCCAGCGGTCCGCGAAAAAAATCAGGAAAGATCGTTAAGATGTCGATCTTCATCGCGGCTTGCTATTCCGCTGCTGCTCTTTTTCTTCTGCAGTCAGCGGCGCATTCACCTCGAGCATGCCTTCGGGCAGCATCATGCAAATCTTCCTGCGCTCGACGTCAACGCTTTTTAAGTACGCCTGCGCATAGGGGATCTCGTATTCCTTCGATCCTGCCCTGACAATCAGCAGCGGCGCTTCGCCCGCTCCAAACTGAACGTCCTGAACTTCGCCAATCTCACGATCGCCGTCGAAGACTAAGCATCCCGCCAGATCACTGACGTAAACCCAACCGGGTTCAAGCGTCGATCGCTCCCGGCTCGGAACCTGCAACTCGCATCCCAGCAGCGTTTCGGCTTCGGAAATCGAATCGACACCGGCAATCTTCAGAACCAGGTGCGCCTTGTGGGGCCAGAGTCCTTCAATCGTCAACTCGCGTCGTGGTCCTTCCTTGGGGAGGGCCCACATCCGCATGCCCGGGTGAATCCGGTCCGGGACCACGCTGTACAGTTCGGTTGCAACTTCGCCGTGCCGCCCCTGGGTTTTGAGCACGCGCGCAAGCGTAATGAACTCGTCGGTTATTCCAGAATCTCCAGGGTGAAACGCTTGTGAAACTTCATGCCGGCTGCGCCCAGCAGATTGCGCATGGCGCGCGCGGTCCGCCCTTGCTTGCCGATAACCTTGCCGAGATCGTTCGGGGCGACGGTGAGTTCGAGTACTGTCTCCGCGCCCTCTTCGACCGGATTCACCAGGACTTGCGCCGGATCATCGACCAGAGCTTTGGCAACGTGCTCGATTAAGGTTCGCATGTCCCCAGTTGGCTCGCTCGTCTTTGGTTCGCTCAAAGCGGACTCCTTCTGAGTAGGGTGAGATTTCCGCTGACGCGCACGCCGAGATCAGGCTACCGACGCAGCGCTGGCTGGCGCGGGCCTGGACACAATCTTGCTGACCCGATCCGACATTTTGGCGCCCTTGGATACCCAATAGTCGATGCGCTCGCGCTTGAGCTCAATGCTGGCCGGGCTGGTGCGAGGATTGTAAGTCCCTACCACCTCGACCGGACGGCCATTGCGCGCGCGTTCCTTTTCGATGACCACTACACGATAATGCGGTTGTTTGCG
>JBGQIG010000186.1:0-6220 GCA_041498365.1 Terriglobia bacterium
AGTCGCTCCAGCTCGCGCTTGGACATCTTGTCTCGATCGCAGATTACTCCGCCGGCTGCGCCTCCGAACGGGATGTTCACCACAGCACATTTCCAGGTCATCCAACTCGCGAGCGCCCGGGTCTCGTCGAGGGTCACGTTGGGACTGTAACGGATGCCACCTTTGGCGGGCCCGCGATCGATTGAGTGCTGCACCCGGAATCCGGTGAAGACCTCCAAACGCCCATCGTCCAGCTGTACGGGTATGTGTACGATGACCTCGCGACTGGGCTCGCGCAATATCTTCCACAGACCGTCGTCGAGCTTGAGCTTGCTCGCGGCCAGGTCGGATCGGGCAACCTGCGCTTCCCAAGAATTGACTTCTTCCAGATATGCGGTTGGCATCCGAATCCTTTTCGCGAAGCTGAATGTGGGTTCCGGCCCGAAGACGAGTCTATCTCACTTTCGCATACCCGGCTTGGATTCGCGCACTGGGAGCGGCTCCCTCGGAACTTCAGACACCCGCGCTGTCTTCGCGATGGAGAAGGTGGCCTCCGTGACCTCGACGATTTCTTCGAAGGGAATCGGGGCTTCCATTCCGGACATCATGGCCTGCACGGTTAGCTGTACTTCACGGCGGTGTCCCTTGTCTCGGGCCAATCGGAAACGTTTAGTCTCCCGGTTTCGCGCCAGCTGCAGGAGTTCAAAATTGTCCAGCCGGGCTACGCCGCCTTCACAGAAGATCTCGAAGTATTCTTTGGGAACCGCCGGGTCACCGTTTGCCAGGTAGAGCAAATTGGCGATGGAACTGTCGGCAAAGGTGAGAGTCACCGCCACGTTGTCGCGGTTATAGCGGCCACCGTCGGGGAGCGCCGTGGTTGAGACCGTGCGGATCGGGCTACCCACAATGAACCGCGCCCAGTCCACGAAATGGCAAAACTCTCCGATGATGCGCCCGCCTTCGCTGTCCTGCTGCGTCCAATGCGTCGAGGAAATGAACCCGGCATTAATCCTGCCATGAACCAGCATAGGTTCCTGCCGCTTGACGAAGAAGCGGCGTATCTTCTCAGTAGCCGGAGCGAAACGGCGGTTGAAGCCTACCATCAGGAACGGTGCTCTCCCATTTCTGGCGGCGTCTCCGTACACCTGCTGAATCAATTCCAATTGCGGGCCATTCACGGCCAGCGGTTTTTCCACGAAGACGGCTTTACCTTGCCGCAGGGCGGCGACGATGTACTCCGCGTGGCTCTGATGTCGTGAAGCGATGAATACGGCATTCAACTCCGGGTTGTTCAACAATTCAGAAGGGGTCTGTGCCCGCTGGAAGCCGAAATTCCTGCGAGCCGATTCAGCGGACACCCCGGACGCAGTCACTACCGACTCCAGGGAGACTCCGTCCATACCTCTGAGATGGGGAAGAATCTGGGCGCGTGCGAACGCCCCTGCACCGATGCATCCCACCCGCAGGCGGGATCTCTGCGACTTTATCGGCGGCGCCGGTACCGGCTGTATCTTGCTGGTCTCTCCGCTCCCGGCGTATTCCAGGATCGCGGTGTAGGCCTCTCCGGAAAGTAATTCTGAGTAGGCGCGCCCGCCGTCGTCTGCCCGATAACGCCGCTCCAGAAGTGCCGAGACATCCACCAAACCGGAAGCGAGCAAATCGAGGAAGGCTTCCATGTTGCGGCGCTCCGTCCAGCGCACGTAGCCCACCGGATAATCGATTCCCCCCTCCTCGTAACTGGGATCATACCGGCCGGGTCCGTAGGAACGTGACATGGCGAGTGTGAGTTCTTTGGGATAGAGACTTCGCCGCGCGACGCCCATCCCCACATCCCCCACCACCACAATGCGGCCGCACTCGCGCAGGACTTTCGCGGCCAGCTCCAGAGGTTCGGCGGAGCGACTCGCAGCGGTAACGATCGCGGCGTCGGCGCCGTAGCGGGAGAAGTCCGCCACCGCTTGTGGCACACGCGGATCAGAAGCCAGCAGAGCCAGGTGAGCCCCCAGCGAGGTGGCCCTTTCCACTCTCGACGCGTCCAGATCCACGGCGACGACACGGCAGCCCGCCGCCCGGGCCTGTTGCATGGTCAGTACACCGACCAGTCCTGCTCCAATCACCACCACCGTCTCTCCCAAAGCCACGTTCGCCTGGCGCAGTCCCTGCATGGCAATGGCGCCGATGGTCGTGAGCGAGGCTGCATCCAGTGCAACCGGCTCGGGAACCCGGACTGCCAGGTTGCAGGGAACCCAGTTCACTTCGCAGTGATTGGCATAGCCCGCTCCCCCGCAGGCAACCCGGTCTCCGAGTTGAAATTCCTTCACCTCCTCACCCACTCCGATCACCGTCCCGGAGCAGCTGTAGCCCATGGGTGACAAGGTATCAAGGCGAGTCTTAACCGCGTCGTACGCAGCCTTTACCCCGTTGCTACGGGCAAAGTCGATCACCTGCTTGACCAGATCGGGACGAGCCAGCGCCTTGGCGAGGAGGGACTTCTCCGACGTTTCGACCGTGGCACGCTCGGTTCCGGAACTGATCGCGGAAAAAGCCGTCCGCACCAGGATGCCGCCGCTGCGCAGCTCCGGCTCCGGCACCTGATACGTGCCCACTTCTCCAGTCCGCTTGTCCTCCAAAATCGCTTTCATAAATCTGATTTCACGGAGAGGGAAAAAGCTGCTTCCCCGCTGAGGGAACTGCTTCAGTCCATCGGAGATCTGGTCCCAGCAAATTGGGACTACATCAATCTTGAGCGCTCGCCATCCGGTGCGGTACGACCGGTATTACCGCAAAACCGGCTCAAACCTAGCGGGACGAACAGCTAAATGCATTATTTCAAGAACATAGCACGTACTATTCTTCCATGACGAAGCATCCAGCACTTTTATTTATTCTGGCGCGGCTAGAAACCTCCATCACGAGGATGGTGTTGCACCTCGTGGCGATGCTCGACGAAACGTCAAGCGTGTGTAGTGTTGCTCGTGGCAGAGTGAATTTTGTGGACAGTACGAAGAGACAAAACTGCTGGATGAACCCCATGCACCGTCAAGCCCCATTCCGTTCAGCCGGTTTGCATCCGATTTAGTAGCTCTCGACTCTGCTGTAGCAGCTCCCGCCACCGACCGGCAGGAAAATGACCGTTGCTTCGAGCAGGAGGAACCAAAAAAAGGCGAGGAAACACCGCCTTTTTGTCAGCGAGGAAGAGAATGGCCACGGTTGAACAGCTGGTTGGGCAATTCCCAAGATGTATTGTCGAACCGACATTGGTGATCGATGGAATGAAGACCCGACCGCTTACACAAACTTGGGGGAGACTGAGGTAATCCCGCGCCGGTGTTCAGTGGGGAAACAAAGAGGAGGGCTCGGAGAGCATTGCAGTTACCGCGGTGTGACGTCAGCGAGTCTGCAACCAAATGCTGGACGGGAAGTGCCCTGCGGAAGTGGCGGATAGCGCCAGCCCGCGAAATCCGTCAGCCGCTTCATAATCGGAGAGTAGCTGCTTGAGTTCTTTCGGCCAGGCATAATGCAGTGCGGAGAGGCAGCTCAGGACCTTTAGCCGATCATTGTTGATGAGGAGAGCAAGAAGCAGCGCAGTTTCCTGCCAGGCGAACGGTTTGAGGAGGGCGTCGCGCGGGTAAAGGTAGGGTAGGCATATATCGTGGATATGAATAAGCACGCCAGGCTCAAGAGTGGGGATGATCTCCAAATAGATGCGGATCACCTCGGAGCCTACTTTCACCGCGTGACTGGAATCCACAAATAGCAGGTCGCCGGAAGAAAGTCCCGCAAAAACGGGAGGCGGAATCGTTTGGCAAAGTTCTGGGATGAGCCGGACGTCTGCCTTCAGTCGGCGCAGAGCAGCTGACGGGAACGGTTCGATGCAAGTGATTTCCGGCAGGCTAGTGCCTTCTTCATGGCTCATTCGAGCAGCATGAAGCATGCACATGGTGGAGACTCCGCTGCCTATCTCGATAATTCGTGAAGGCTTCCACTTCCGAATAAAGCAGTGCAGAACCTGCGATTCGATCGGGCCATAGCCTTGACCCCATTCTCCATCGATCAAGCTCTGGTAAAATTCAAGTCCGTTGACTTCCTGGTAGTAGTCCTGGCATGTTTCACTAAGCCATTTGTATTGGCTGGTCATATCCCATTGAACCCCCGGGACCGGACTGGGCTTTGTCCAGGCGTCGCGATTGGCCTGGAGCCAGGCATAGTCAGGTACCGGGCTGTAGTAATGCTTGGGGAGAAGATGCACCCCCATTCGATCGAGGAGAAGGAAGACGCGAAATAGTTGCTGCTTGATTAGACGCCGTATGTTCACGATTCCTCAGTTTCCGGGAACTGTACTATGGACTGATCCGGAGTGTATGGACGACGCATGAGAGCGATACTCTAGGCGGGAACCCCCTAAGGGGTGTCAGAGGCAGGTGGCTAGCAGGGCGGTAATTTGTAGCTCGCCAATCCTGAAAACTGCAGGAAGATTCTCCACAGGAAGCTGGAGTTGTTCACCAGATACCTTTTCCAGAGGCGCGAAGGCTCCTGTAAGAGACGATGCAGCCATTGCAATCCAGCATTCTTGACCCAGTCGGGCGCATCCTTCAGTCGGCCGGTGTGAATATCAAACGCAGCACCCACACCAATCATTATGCCACTGCTAATCCGCGGAACGAGCTCGGACATGAAACGCTCCTGTTTCGGGGTGCTGAGGCCCACCCAGATGATGTTAGGGCTTAGCCTGGCAACCAAATGTTCCAGGTCCGCCAGTTCCTCGGCAAGGAAAGGACGGAAGGGCGGAGTGACCGTGCCCACGATGCGAATACCCGGGAACCATCGTTCCAGATTGCGCTGCAACTCCTCAGCAACTCCTGGCTTTCCTCCACACAGGAGGTGAGTGAAGTTTTTCGCGACCGAACCACGGCACAGCTCCCACATCAGATCAGGGCCGAAGACGCGCCGCATCTCCAGTCCCTGCGCCCTTCCCACCCAAACGGTCGGCATGCCATCTGGAACAACCAGTAAAGCTCCCCTGAGTATTTCGCGAAACTCTGAGTCGCGCTGAGCCTCCATGATCCCGTGGACACCGGTGACACACACATAGCCCCGTTGTCGTTCGAGCAGCGCGGACTCGACCAGTTCGACAGCGCGCACGAGATCGAGGGCGTGAACTCCCACGCCCAGAACATTCGCGCGCGCTTCTCTAGTCGGCGCTTTGAGTAGAGTACTTGAGAGGGACACGTCCCGCTTTCCTAAGTTCGGTCTCGATCCAGTTGTACGTGATTCGCAAGCCCGTTTCCAACGGTATAGACGGTTCCCAGCCCAGGACTTTGGCCAACCGGGTGTTATCGCTGTTTCGCCCACGAACGCCCTGAGGTTTGCTGCGATCATGCCGCTTGACAAGGCGCTTGCCCGCAAGTTCGGCGACCAAATCGACCAGGGCGTTGATCGAGATAAGGTGGTTGGTGCCGAGATTGAGGGGCTCCCGATAATCCGACGCCATCAGGCAAAGCAACCCTTCCACACAGTCATCGATATACATGAAGGAACGGGTTTGTTCCCCATCTCCCCAGACTTCGATCTCACCTCCATCGGCCGCCAGCGCCACCTTGCGCGAGACCGCCGCCGGGACCTTTTCCTTGCCGCCTTCGTAAGTGCCGAGTGGACCGTAGACATTGTGAAAGCGGACAATGCGGGTTTCGAAACGGTAGTCATGCCAGTAGTAGCGGCATAACTCCTCGGTAAAGAGCTTCTCCCAACCGTATCCCGGCTCGGGATCGGCGGGATACGCGTCTTCCTCGCGCAGCGCGGTGACCTCAGCGGTGTTCTGCTTGTAGCCGGCGTAAACGCAAGCAGATGAGGAGAACAGAAAGCGGCGCACGCCGTTTAAGCGGCTAGCTTCAAGCATGTGAGAATTAATCAGGATGTTATTACGGGCGATATCGGCAAGAGAAGCGGTAATGTAACCGATGCCTCCCATGTCCGCCGCGAGATTGTAGACCTCATCGATACCGCCGCGGGTGGCCTGCAGGCAGTTGTCATACTTGCGCAGATCGAGGCGCTCGAATTCGTCCGCCACGCTGGATTCGTACTCTGGCAGTTTGATATCCACCCCGCGGACCCAGTGGCCGTCACTTTTCAGTCGCTTCACGAGATGGTGGCCTATAAAGCCGCCCGCTCCGGTTACAAGAATGCGAGTCATCACATTATTATTCCTTTGATTGCCAATTATTACCTAAAAAGCCGCGTTACG
>JBGQIG010000187.1:0-6213 GCA_041498365.1 Terriglobia bacterium
AATCGACGGGTCAGTTTTGCTGCACAAACTGCTGCACAAAACCTCCCCTACAACGCCCCAGAACCCTATCGAACGCCCTTGTCCCCCACATATCCCACAACAACATACGCAAAGCCGGGTCTTTTCGTAATCGGCAGGTCAGCGGTTCAAGTCCGCTCGTCGGCTCCAACTCTTTGGACGTATTTTGCACTGTTGCTGTGGCAAGTTGCCTGTACAGGTTCCCTTTTCGGCTACTTTCTACTTGCGATAGGGAGTAACTTTTCCGATAATACTGCGAGAGCCCCATTACAACCGTGTATCGATACAGTCAAGCGGATCTGCTTCGCATCCTGCGGCTCACGGCGCGTCAGTTGGCAGCTTGGGAGAGAGCTGGACTGGTAGCCGCCGCCGAAGACTATTCGTTTTTTGACCTACTGCAAATCAAGAAAGTGCGCGATCTGTGTGCACGCAAGGTGCGTCCCGCGGTGATCCGGCAATCGCTGGAAGCCATGCTGAAACAGGTCGCGGGGATGGAGAATCCGTTGCTCGAAGCTGGGGCCTTCTCCACCGGCCACAGGATCGCATTCCGACACAAAGGCAAAGTGGTCGAGCCCATCGCCGGCCAATTCATGTTTGACTTCTCTCCGGAACAGCGGGTCGTGACCAGCACGCCCATCACCTCATATCCGGAGGCGGCGCCGGCAGATGTGGCAGAGCTTTTTGCGCGCGGCATTGCCCTCGAGGACGACCCTAATCATCACGCCGAGGCGATCGAGATGTATCAGCAGGTGCTGGAACTCGATCCCGATCACGCCGCGGCGCATATCAATCTCGGCACGCTGCATTACAACCGGCAGGAATATGCGCTGGCCGAGAAGCATTACCGGCGCGCCATCGCGGTGGATGCGCGCTACGCCCTGGCGTACTTCGACCTGGGCAACGTACTGGACGAGACCGGGCGGGTGGCCGAGGCCATCCAAACCTACGGCACCGCGCTGCAGCTTGCGCCCACTTACGCCGACGCGCACTACAATCTTGCTCTGGCCTACGAAAAGATCAAAGAGCCGCGCAAGGCCCTGAAGCACTGGCGCGCCTATGTGAAGCTGGACACCACCGGCCCCTGGTCGGTACATGCGCGCAACCAGGTGCAGCGCATCCTGCAGGCGGACGGGCTCAAGTTGGTATACGGCGGCAAGCGGGACTAGTCTTTACCGGCGACCTCCCGGCGATCCGCGGGGATACCTTCAAATTGCAAACTCCTCTCAAGAACGTTCACGACGTGCTGGGTTCGATTTGGCATGAGCAGTCAAATCGCAGTCAGCGCAACAAACGCCTGTTTTTGTTTTTCGGCTGGCAGTTCTGGAAGCGGGCGGTACGCAAGCCCATCGTCGTAAAGCTATTCAACCGATTGCAGTTTCGGGCGTACTCCGACTGCCAGGCGTCGTCTGCTGTGATGTACGCCCGGATTCCCGATTCACGCGACATCCTCTTCCTGCGTTCGCACGTCCGGGAGGGAACCCTGATCGATATCGGAGCGAATGTGGGACTGGTATCGCTGCTGCTTGCCGACAGGGTTCAGCACGCAATGCTGTTTGAGCCCAATCCCATGGCCGCTGCACGCGCCCGGGCGAACCTGGCGCTCAATGGATTGAATTTCGAAGTCCACGAGTTGGCTCTCTCGGATACGACCGGGACAGTCGAGTTTGAAGACGAGGGCGGAGTGAGCACCTGCAATCGCACAGTTGTGGGATTTTCGACCTCACTGCCGACTCGCAACGTCCCTTGTACCTCACTGGACGTATTTCTCGCTGAACACCCGCCGCCCTTTCCGATCAGCGCGGTGAAAATTGATGTCGAAGGTCACGAAAACAGCGTGTTGCGGGGAATGATGGAATGCTTGCGCCAGCGCCGTCCTCGGCTGGTGATGTTCGAGTATCTGCAACGAACAAACTTGCGCGAAACCATGCGACTGTTCGAAACGGTCAAGTACACAGTCCTGCGGCCCACGCCCAAGGGCGCTGAGATCGCTACCCTCGCCGTGCCGCCCCTCCAGGATCTGTTCGCCTGCCCCAATGAGCTGTTACCAGAATTCACCTCTGAAGTCGCAAAGAGCGCTTAGACGAACCGGCTCTTCTTTGCGTTCTTCGCGTTGCCTTTGCGACAAACGACTCCGCAAAGAGCGCCAAGGGTCGTCTTCGGGAAACTCTGCGAGACGGTTTGGGTGCTAAAATTCAACGTTCGCCATCCTCAATCTGAAGGTATCCAGATGCCCGAAACCACGCTCCAGGTCCCATCGCCTTCGCCCCTGACCACCTTCACCGAAGACGAAATCATGTTTCGCGACAACATTCGCCAGTTTGCGGACGAGAAAGTCAGGCCGCTGGTAAAGGAGATGGACGAAAAAGGCGTTTTCGATAAAGACCTGATTCACCAGTTTTTCCAGCTCGGTCTGATGGGGATTGAGATTCCGGAACAATACGGCGGCGGCGGGGGCAGGTTCTTTGAGGCGATCCTGGCAGTCGAAGAAATGTCGCGGGTGGATGCTTCCGCCGGCGTTGTGGTGGACGTGCAAAATACGCTGGTCAACAATGCCCTGTTGCGCTGGGGAACCGAGGAGCAGAAGAAGCGTTATCTCCCGCGCATGGCGGCGGACACCTGTGGCGCCTACGCCCTGAGCGAAGCCGGTTCGGGATCGGATGCTTTTGCCCTGCAGACCAGGGCGACGCTCAAGGGCAGCGACTACGTTCTGAATGGACGCAAGCTGTGGATTACGAATGACAAGGAAGCTGGGCTTTTCGTACTTTTCGCCACCGTGGATCCGGTGGCCGGCTACAAGGGAATTACGGCTTTCCTTATCGAGAAGGATTTTGCGGGCTTCACGGTTGGCAAAAAAGAAGACAAGCTGGGCATCCGCGCTTCGTCTACCTGCGAATTGATTCTGGAGGACTGCCCCGTACCGAAGTCGAATGTACTCGGCGAAGTGGGCAAGGGCTACAAGATTGCGATCGAGACATTAAACGAAGGCCGCATCGGAATCGGGGCCCAAATGGCTGGGGTGGCTCGGGGCGCGTGGGAGTATGCCGCTAAGTACGCGCAGGAACGCAAACAATTCGGCAAGACGATCGCCGACTTCCAGGGTATCCAGTTCCAGATCGCGCAGATGGCCACCGAGATCGAAGCGGCGAGGCTGATGGTGTATAACGCGGCACGAATGAAAGATGCCGGCGTGCCCTTTGTCAAAGAGGCGGCGATGACGAAGCTCTTTTGCTCGCAGGTGGCGGAACGGGTCACGTCCCTTGCCATAGAAATTTACGGCGGGTACGGGTTTACCAAGGATTACCCGGTGGAGAAGTACTGGCGCGATTCCAAGATCGGCAAAATCTACGAAGGCACATCGAACATGCAGCTGGCGACCATTGCAAAACTGGTGATGGGAACAAAGTAGGCCTCCAGATCACGGCGTTGAAATCTGCGATTTTCTGCTCCCAAGTTCAGCTTCCATGCCCGGCCCGGAGCTCCGTCCCGGCTTTCAATTGATCCGGACTCGAGGCCATTCGTTTCTGCAATTCGACATTCTTGGATAGCCTGCTCACGAATGCCCGGCCAGCACGTCGAACTGACGGATTGGCTCGGGCAGACCCTCAAGTCCAATTTTGCGTGGACGCACAATCGCAAAGGAAAAACAATGATGAAACGAATGGCAACCAGCATGGCAATCACGGTCATGGTTGTGCTCGCGTTGTGCATGACATCAATGACGCAGACGCCCAGCGCCGGGACAGAGAAAACCTATGAACTCCTGCCCGGGCTCGACAAGCGCCTGATCGACACGGCCGCCGACCCGTGCGTGGATTTCTTCCAGTACGCATGCGGAAATTTCAGCAAGCTGTATCCCATTCCAAGCGACCGTTCGGCATTCGGAACCGGCTCCATGATCGTCGAGTATACCCAGCACGTGCTGCACACTATGCTGGAGAAGGCGGCGGAGGGTGGTTCCGGCCGGAGTCCAAATGAGCAGAAGATCGGCGACGCCTACGCCGCTTGCATGGATGTGGACGCCATCAATCGGAAGGGATTGAAACCGCTGCAGCCGGAACTCGATCGCATCTCCGCCCTCAAGAGCAAGGACGGGTTGCCTGAACTCCTGGCCCACTATCAACTGATGGGCGTGACTGCCTTTCTCAGCCTCGGACAACAGCAGGATTTCAAGGATGCAAAGAAGCAGATCGGGGTGGTCGATCAAGGCGGCCTGGGCCTGCCCGAACGCGATTACTATTTCCGCACCGGCGAAGCGCCCGATAAAACCCGCGCCCAGTATGTGCAGCACATCACGAACGTGCTGAGGCTGATGGGCGAGCCGGAAGCCAAAGCCGCCAGCGACGCACAGGCCATCATGCAACTGGAAACAGCACTGGCCAGGGTCTCTATGGACATCACTTCACGGCGCGACCCCAACAAGGTTTACCACCTGATGCCGGTATCCGAGTTCTCTGCGTTGGCCCCGGGCATCGCGTGGAGCCGCTTTCTGACCGCGTCCGGAGCTCCTACGATTACCGAACTCAATGTCACGAATCCAGAATTTTTCAAGGGATTGAACGCCATGCTTGGCGCAACCGATTTGGAGACGATTAAGACGTACTTGCGTTGGCAGCTTCTTAACTCAGTCCCGGGCTATGTGTTGCCCAAGGCCCTGGATGACGAAACCTTCGACTTCTACGGTCGCAAGTTGAGCGGCCAGCCCGAGCAGAAAGCCCGCTGGAAGCGCTGTGTACAGGCAACCGATGCGGGATTGGGCGAAGCCCTGAGCCAGGTCTATGTTGCCCAGGAATTTCCGCCCGCGAACAAACAGGCCACACTGCAGATGGTGAAGGATATCGAGGCGGCGATGGATCAGGATCTCGATACCCTGGACTGGATGAGCCCCGCAACCAAGGTTCGTGCCCGGGAAAAACTGCGCGCCGTCGCCGACAAGATCGGCTATCCCGATCGTTGGCGGGATTATTCCAGCCTCACGATCGCGCGGGACGACGCTTTCGGGAACGCGCTGCGGGCCACGGAATTTGAGAGTCGGCGCCAACTGGCCAAGATCGGCAAGCCCATCGATCGCGGAGAGTGGCTGATCACGCCCGCGACCGTCGATGCCTATTACAACCCCAGCATGAATGATATTAACTTCCCGGCAGGCATCCTCCAGCCGCCGCTATACGACAGCCACGCCGCCGACGCATCGAACTACGGTCACATTGGCGGCGTGGTGGGGCACGAACTAACCCACGGCTTTGACGACGAAGGACGTCAATTCGACGCCAACGGAAATCTCGCCGACTGGTGGACGCCCGAAGATGGAAAGAAGTTTGACGAGAAAGCCGAGTGCGAAGTGAAGGAGTACAGCAACTTTGTCGCGGTCGATGACGTGAAGGTCACCGGCAAACTGACTCTGGGTGAAAACACGGCCGATAATGGCGGCCTGCGTCTGGCCTACATCGCATTCCTGGCCAATGCAAAGAGGAAGAACACTGACTTGGCAAAACAGCAGGATGGCTATACGCCAATCCAGCAATTCTTTCTGGGTCACGGACAGAGTTGGTGCGGCAGCACCCGCCCCGAACAGCTCCGGCTGCAAGTGCAGACCGATCCTCACTCGCCGCGACAATTCCGGGTGAACGGCGTAGTGCAAAACATGCCAGAGTTCGGCCACGCCTTCGGCTGCAAGACCGGGCAGCCCATGATGCCGGTCAACGCTTGCCGGGTGTGGTGAGGCTGGGCTGTCCGCCCACAATCCGAAGCGGTGTGTGGTGATGGCTCGGGCCACGTTCCAGCGGCGCCTCCCACACGCGGGATCCGGGCGCCCGCTTCTGACCGCTGCCGCCCGGAGCTTCTACAACACCCCCAACGGCTGGGGCTGCGATGTCTCCACCATCGCAGCCCATCCCCGGGCGGCCTGTGCCCTTGCGATTCCTTAAGATGCCCGATTCCTTAAGAATCGTGGCCGGGGCCGCCCGGCGACCCGCACTCTTTCCACAGCTTTTCCCAATTCCAGATCCCGTACGCCACCTTGTTCGGCAACGGGAATCCGAGCTGATGCGCAAGCATACACACCTGCCCGCGATGGTGGGCTTCGTGAGCAAGCATGTAGCACAGCATTTCCAGGCCAACCGGCCAAGGCCGAGCCCAGCCGTCTCTGCGAAACTTCTCGACGCGGCCCCCACCACCGCCGAGCGCTTCCGCGAGCAT
>JBGQIG010000188.1:0-6181 GCA_041498365.1 Terriglobia bacterium
ATACGCGGAAAAGAATATCACTTACCCCGTATGGCAAAGCTGTCATCCTGAACGCAGGTTTTCGTCCCGCGAAGCGGGACGAAAGCAAGCGAAGGACCTATGCATTCCTCGCCACCCTTACCAATCCAGGGGTGAGGAGTAACGATCTGAACCAGGCAGGAGTTTGGGCGCTGCGATCGCCCGACAATGCAGAGGTCCTTCGTCGGGAGCCCTTCGCGCAGCGAAGGGCTCCGCTTCCTCAGGATGACAGAGCATAGAACGGCTACTGTTTGGTCACAAACTCCTCCATCACCGCCTTGCGTATCAGGTCGGGCGGGAGCAGGCCCTGCGCCAGGATAAAGTCGTGAAATTTCTTCGGACTGAACTTGGCGCCCAGTGCCGCTTCGGTGTCTTTGCGCAGCGAGATCAGCTTGGTGTAACCGTAGAAGTAGCTGTTGGCCTGTCCGGGTGCGCGATAGGTATAGCGCTCCACTTCCTGCTGGGCGAATGCATGAGACTGAACTACGTCCTGCTCCAGAACACGAAAGACGTCCGCTGGTTGGATCTTCCCGGCCTGCAACTCGGGGTCGAGAAAGGCCCGCGCCGCCCGCAGCAGCCTGTAGTCCAGCGAAATTAACTGACCCTCCAACGGCATGTAGGGTCGAATGAGATATTCGGAATAGAGCCCCCAGCCCTCCACATTGGTGCTGTTGAACGCGTAACGAAACCGCGCCAGCGAGACTCCGTGTTCCAGCATGGAGTCGAACTGCAATTCGTGTCCGGGACGAGCCTCGTGAGCGGTGAGCGTCCATGCGGCCGCGTCGAAAGTGAAGTCGTCATACTTTTCGGACGTGGTCTGCCCAGGTCCAGCTGGAATATTCAGCGGCAGCACGAACTCTCCCTTCTGCCCGGTGTTGTGGAGAAACGGAGGCGGCACCATGTGCGGGGCTGGCTGCTGCGCGGTTTCAGCCGCGGTCGCAATCCGAATTCGCGCCGGGCGATCCGGTAGGCTGACGATCTGCTTGTCAACGATGACTTTTTCGATCTGCTTGAGCCGCTCCTGGTAGAACGGCAGAATGGCGTCGCCCACGAGTTGCTGCTTTTTCAATTCCCGTATCACATCGCGATAGTCGTTCGAGGGCAGATGCCTTTCCTTCGCAATCTGCGCCGCAATGGGTTTCATCTCCGCCTGAATATCGCTGAACGCCTGGTGCGCCATGGCAGCAAGGTCGGCCGGCGGGATGTCGATGCCGTAGTCTTCCAGATTGAGTGCGTACTCCTCGGGTGGAAGACGGAAGTCGGCGCGCGCCTTGGGCAGTACATTCGCCTTTGTCCATGTGTCGTATTCGATGAGCTGCGACTGCAACTTGCCGTAAGGTTCCTGCCAGCCGGTCAGTTTGTACTTTTCCAGGAGTGCGGCAATCCCCTCCAGGTAGTTGCTATTACGCGAAAGCTCGGTCTCAATCTCGGTGCGGGCGGGATAGACGACGCCCGGCTTCGCCATCTGCTCCATCACTCGCTGCTTCAGGATCTCAGCTACTGGTTTGTAACCGGATTCCAGCCCGGCATATTTTCGGATTCGGACTATCGCGGCGGGCCTGCGTTCCGAAGGAGTCTGTTCATCCAGCAGAACCCTCAGACCGCTGAACACTATCTTGCTGGCATTCAAAAAATCCACTTTGTGGGCGCGCCCGAAGTCCTGCTCCCGGAATTGAAGGTCCACCTTGCCGATCACGATCTGCAAGTCCTGGGCTACTTCTCTCTGCTTCTGCTGCCCGACGGCGCTCTTCAGAGTGGAGAGTACGGTCTCGGCCTCCTTCCGCTCCTGATCTTCGTCGGCCAGGGTGGGCTGGGACACCTCGGTGTCAAACTGGCTCAGACCCTGATTTGAACCCAGTTCAGGATTGTGTTTCATCTCCACCGCCAACAGCAGGTTGGTGTACTTGTTGCTGGCGGCGATCCAGTCGGCGGCAGGTTCCTGCGCGATGGCGGGCAGGCTCAACAGGACAGCAGCAAGACTCACAGCGATTCTGCGGTTCACCGAATTCTCCCGTCAGTTAATTTATTTCTTTGTGGCTCGACCGTAGAACTTCCCAATCCCCACCCGCACCTGCACCGTATTGATGCCCGGATTGGGATCGGAAAGGCCGGCATTCGAGATGTGCATGTAGCGCAACTCGACGCTCCAGTTGCGAGATTCCCCGAGAAAGTGAGCGCCCAAGGCGGCGGAGGAGGTGAAGTTCACGCGGCCGGTTCCGGTCGGAACATCATGGTTTGTAAATAAGGTGCCGCCACTGAGTTCGAAATAAGGTACGACTCGTCCTCGCGTGGCAAAGTTCCACTTCAAGTTCAGCGGATTGACACCGGCTCCGTAGGCTGTGTTGGCGGGCTGAAACACCATGAAGGCCGGCACCGCGTCCATCGCATACTCGAATCTTCCTTCCAGGAAACCGGGACCGTGGGGCCGAGTAAGGATCCAGCCGTAACGCAAGCCAACGTTCCACACGCCCGTGTTCGACGTTCCTCCGGAGACGGAGTGGCCGCCGCCCGTCCAGAACTGGATTTCGTGGCCACCATCCTCGACCCGGGATTGGGCCCAGGTCAGCGAAGCACAGAGCAGCAGAATGACGCCGGACAATTTCTTCATGAAGCTCTCGACCCTGGCCATCAGCGCGGTAAGACTGGTCACGATACAGGAAACTTCAGGGCGTGACAAATAGGCTCACAGCCCCAGGCCGCCATCCACAGCCAGTACCTGCCCGGTGATGAAATGTGGCGCGGTGGCAAAAAAGAGAACCGCAGCGGCAATCTCTTCGCCCCTGCCGTTCCGGCGCATCGGAGTTTGCCGAGCCATGTTCTTCATAAATGCGGCCGCTGCCTTCTCTCCTAAATCAATCATCCCAGGGGCCACGCAGTTGACCGCAATCTCGGGCGCCAGCGCCTTGGCCATCACCCTGGTCAGCATGTGAACCGCGGCCTTTGACGAGCAGTAGTGAGCATGACTGGCCCAGGGACGCAAACCGCCCAGCGATCCCATGTTGATTATTTTCCCCTTGCGTTCGCGCAGATGCTTCAGCGCCTCGCGCGAGACCAGAAACGGACCGCGGGTGTTGGATGCAAATATGGCATCCCATTGTTTGACAGTCAGCTTGCCGAACTCGACGGTCTCATAGTTGGCGGCGTTGTTGACCAGGATGTCCACTCCGCCCAGTTCTTTTACCGTTTCCTTGATCGCCGACCTGACGCTCTTTTCATCCGTGATATCACAGCGCAAGGCTACGGCTCGTCTCCCAAAACTGCCCAGGTCGATAACCGTGTGCTGGGCGTCGCGGGTGGAGTTGCGAAAGGTAATCGCCACATCCGCGCCAGCCTCCGCCAGTGCCAGAGCAATGGCCCGGCCCAACCGTCGCGCCCCGCCGGTAACCAGGACGGCCTTGCCGGAAAGAGGCTTGCTGCGATCCATGCTGGGATTGTAATTGAGAGCACTTGGCAATTAGCAATTGGCATTTGGCCCTTTGACTTCTCGAAGCTGCGCGCTTTGGCGGCTGAGGGTTTGGGTGGAGCAGCGCTTCCGCCCTGCACTAAGGACGCCTGGTATCAGCAGCTTCAGGCGGCTGAGGTACTTGCACTAACCTCTAAAAGCTAAGTGCCAATTGCCAATTGCTAAATGCTTCTCCCTCACCACTAATTTTGCTAAACTCCGCCCATGGTGGAGGCTCGCCAAGTCGTGGTTTATTCCCGCAAAGGCTGCCACCTTTGCGAAATCGTCAAAGAGACGCTGACTAAATTGCAGCGCCGTGGCGGTTTCACCTGGCGGGAGATAGACGTCGAGACCGACGACGAGTTGCGCCGCCAGTTCACCGATGAAGTGCCAGTCGTTTTCATCGATGGCCACAAAGCCTTCAAGTACCACATGGACGAGCGCGAATTCCTGCGCAAATTGGCCAGCTAGGGGAAGCAATTAGCACTTAGCCTCAGTTCAAATTGCTAAGTGCAAATTGCCAATTGCCAGCTGCCACACGGCGTCTGCTCGGACACCTTCGGCGTGCACCATCCGTAATGTCCCCGGTTCAAAAATCTGGATGTAGCATTCCCCTGTGGTCCTCCCTCACATTTCGGTAGTGCGAGAATTCGTATGAAGAAGCACAAAATCGCGGCTCGCGTTCCGTTCCTTGTCCTTCTGTTGGCCGTCGCCAGCCGTGGGCAATCCCTCGGTGACGTGGCTCGTCAGCAGCGCCAGAAGCAGCAGGCGAAGGACCCTCACGCCACGCACAAAGTCGTTACCAATGAAGAAATCCCGGAGTCACCCGACGCTTCGACCAGCACCTCGGATGACCCTGATCGGTCGGAAGAGCCTTCCTCGCCCCCTGTGGCGCCCGGAGGGAAAAAGACGGCAGAACAATGGAAGGCACAGATTCAGGCGCAGAAGGCGCGGATTGCGGCGCTGCAAGACCACGTCAATAAGCTGAGTGATTCCGTTCACTTCGTCGAGGCCAATCGCTATTACAACGGCGTCCAGTACAACCAGTATCAACTGAAAAAGCAGCAGGAAGCGCAACGGCTCCAAAAACAGCTGGATGGAGAAAAGAAGACGCTGGAAAATATGCAGGAATCCGCGCGCAAAGCCGGCTTCGGAAGCGCGGTGTACGACCCGTAGGAGGCGGAAGAAATATTCAGGATCGCGATCGCCAGTTCTCACCCTGACAACAGATTACTCGCCAGTCAGAAACTTGTATTGCGCCGCGGTCAACGGTACTACGCTCAACCTTCCCTGCCTCACCAGCGGAGAATCTGCAAACAGCTTGTTGGCCTTCACCTCAGCCAGAGTCACCGGCTTGCCCAGCGCCTTCCCTGCCTTGATCTTCACCTGGGGATTCTTAAGGTCTGATGCGTCCACCGACACCACTGCCCCGGTTCCCACCGCGCTCTTGTGGTCCCCGGTCTCATAGATCACCAGCCGGTCGCCCGGCTTCATGGAGCGCAAGTTTTTCAATGCAACCGGATTCGACACCCCGTCCCACACCGTGTTCTTGTCCCGTAGCAGGTCGGCGAACGAGTATTCGGACGGCTCGGTTTTAAGTAGATAATCCATAAGAAATGTCAGATTGTAGATTTCAGATCTCAAAATCGAAGTGGGGTCAATCTTCAATCTGAAATCTACAATCTAAAATCTATTTCCCTTCCTGCGGCTTTTCTTTCGAACCCTTCTCTGGCGGCTTCTCCGGCTCGGGTTCGCCCTTCTTCTCTTCGGGATGTTCTTCGTAGATGGAATACTGCCCCGCTGGCCGTTTCATCTTGACCGTGATCTGCATAGTCGGCTTGTCGATGTCATAGTCGGCGCCAAAGGTCTGGAAGCCAGGCGCCAGCACCTGGACCCGCAACTTGCCGTAAGGCGCCCCTTCAAAACTGGCCTTCCCTTCCGCATCGGTCTTGATCTGCAGCCCGCCCTTTGATTGCTTTCCGCTCTTCTCCACCGGGTGCATCACTACACTGGCGTTGCGGATAGGCTTCCCGCTGTAGTCCCGGAGCACCTGAAAGTAGAGGCTGGCGGTGTCGTCCTGGGCAAAAGCCAGCCCGGCAAGAAGAATCGTGGCTCCGAAGGCAAGTGCGATTTTTTTCATGGCCGACCGTCAATTCTAAGCAGACCCGAGCTTCCTGTCACCTGCTGGCATCCCTGAAACCAAAGCCGCAGGTATGCCGGTTCGCCGACGTCGGGCATTCCTTCGACTTGAACGTCCAAAGTATAGATAACTCATGTTGAGTCAGTATGTTACATACTTATGGCCATCCACCATTTGACAAGAAGTTGCTCAATCCTCTACAATTAGCACTCGCCAACAATGAGTGCTAACAATCTTCGGTTGGCGAGGTTTCCTGCTATTTAACCCTGATCTCAACTCAACCCGAACGAAAGGAGTCAGCAAGTATGGCTAAGTTCACCCCGTTGCACGACCGCATTCTGGTGCGGCGTATTGAAGAAGGCGAAACCACTCGCGGCGGCATCATTATCCCCGACAGCGCCAAGGAAAAACCGCAGGAGGGAGAAGTTATCTCCGTAGGTAAAGGCAAGAGCAACGACGAAGGTAAGGTCTTCCCCCTGGCCGTAAAAGAGGGCGACCGCATCCTGTTCGGCAAGTACTCCGGCACCGAAATCAAGCTGGATGGTGAAGATTTCATCATCATGCGCGAAGAGGAAGTCCTG
>JBGQIG010000189.1:0-6140 GCA_041498365.1 Terriglobia bacterium
GCGCTTTATGACCGAATATGGATTCCAGTCGTTTCCTGAGATGCGCACGGTGGAGGCGTTTACAGTGCCTGAGGACCGGACAAATATCTTCACTGCGGTCATGCTGGCACACCAAAAGAACAACGAGGGAAATTCGATCATTCACGATTACATGCTGCGGGACTATTCCGAACCTAAGGATTTCGCCTCATTTCTCTACGCCAGCCAGGTGCTGCAGGCGGAAGGAATCAAAATTGGCGCGGAGCACCTGCGCCGCAACCGTGCGCGGACTATGGGCTCCATTTATTGGCAACTCAACGACTGCTGGCCGGTGGCTTCCTGGGCGAGCATTGATTATTACGGCCGCTGGAAGGCACTGCAGTACTATGCGCGGCGTTTCTACAACGATTTGTTGGTTTCTGCACACGAGGAGAATGGTCAGATAGCGGTTTATGTAGTGTCCGACCGCACAACCTCCGTCGCAGCCGGTTTGAAAATCCGGTTGATGGCGTTCGACGGCACTGTGCTCAGTGAGAAGACCCAGGCGATTGATGTGCCCGCACTTTCCAGCAAGGTGTACATCCAGCTTCCCATCTCGGAGTTTCTGCAACTCAAAGGCTTTGATCCGGCTAAGACTTTCATAACGACAGAGCTGGCCGTGGGCAATAAACCGGTGTCGAGCAACCTCCTGTTCCTGGTGTCGCCGAAGAACGTTCAATTGCCTTCGCCGAAGATCACGAGCGAGTTAAGCCAATCGGGAAGCTCCTATCGTCTGCGGCTGACGTCCGATGTGCTGGCGAGGGCAGTATACGTGTCCTTGAGCAACTTCGATGCGACGTACTCGGATAACTACGTAGAAATATTGCCGGGGCAGACGGTGGAGATTGAGGTGAAGAGTCCTGGGAGCCTCGATCAACTGCGGTCTTCTTTGAAGATAGTGTCGCTGATGGATGCTTTCACACAGGCTGGGCCGGCACCTGCTAGTGGGCATTGAGGTAGCGGTCGTGGGCTGACTGCATCTTCTGCGGCCTAACTTGAAGGTTTGTGTTTCGCTACTGCCGCGGCGCGTAGTAGCCTTTGCGGGCCCGAACCTGGAGGTCCTTCTTCAGAGCGGTGATTTCAATCGAGCGGTAGCGGCCGTCAGCATCGAAGTCAGCCGGCCGGTAGGAAACGACATACTGACTGCGCAGCTCATCTTCAATCGCCGCAAAGGAATTCTTGATGTCCTTCATCTTGAAGGGGAAAAAAGCGCGACCGCCGGTCGCGTCTGCCATCTGCTGCAAGGCTTTGTCGCCGCGTAGAATCAGGCCGCTGTCGTCGGTAGAGATTGCGTAAATGATCACTTCGGCGCGCTGCGCCATTTCCATGGCCAGCGCCCGGCTGACCTCGCTCTGGTTGTCTTCGCCGTCGCTCACCACGATGAGGGCACGCCGCACCGGGCGATCGCCGCGCTCCTTGCTGAGCTTTTCGCGGCAGGCACGGTAAATGGCGTCGTACATCGCGGTGCCTCCGCCATTACGCAGATTTCTTACTCCCGTTTCCAGCAGTCGCACGCTGTCGGTGAAATCCTGCGTAACCTGGCTGTGACTGCTGAAACCCATTACGAACGCTTTATCGAAGTTCGCTCGCAGGGTGTGCTGTAAGAAGGCGACCGCTGCCTCCTGCTCAAAATCAAAGCGGCTATGCACCGAACCGCTGGTATCCACCAGCAGTCCCAACTCCAGTGGAAGATCGGTTTCGCGGCGGAAATTCACAATCGCCTGCGGTGGCTTATGGTCATCCAGAATGGTGAAATCGCCCTGGTTCAGATTGCGCACGAACTTGCCACGGTGGTCGGTGGCAATGAACAGCACATTGACTTCGTCCACTCGTTTCTTGATGGTAAGGATGGGATCGGACGGATCAGACCCGGTAGTCGCAGCCGCCGAAAGCGGCATGGTGGAGGTTGCCACGAACGGAGACTGCGCCCGAACCGACAACCCAGCCGTGGCCACAACCACGGCCACTGCAATCAGACGAAGACACCAATTCGTGTAGTTCATTCCCAGCCAATCCAAAATTTTCATGCCTAACCACGTCCAGTGGCCTTCTCCCTCAATTAGATGCACGTATCGGGCCGAAAGCCGCTGCCACTGCCTGTATGTCCGACTCTAGGGGACTGTCCATTCGCAGCCAAGTTACAAAAGGAGCACACGTTTGGTCACGAACACAACACATTTTGACTCTGCTACTTAGGTGAAGGCGCAGATCCCCACTTGACTCGATTACCGCGGTTGTTAAGATAAAAGGCCGTCCCGAACGGAGGCCTCATGAAAGCCCTGCTAACTGTGCTCCTGATGTGTTCCCTGTTGCTGCCCGCTTTCGCGGCCGATGACGAAAAAGAAGAAGACCGGGTCAAGGAGTCCGGAGTGGTCCTGAAAGAAATCCTCAACATCCCGGACAACATTCCGCAGGATTTGCTCGACAAGGCCGAATGCATAGTCGTTCTGCCTTCGGTGAAGAAGGCCGCCTTCGGGATCGGGGGAAGCTACGGCCGTGGGGTCATGATTTGCCGCGGCGGCCAGCACTCCACCGGGCGCTGGGGAGCACCCGCGCTCTACGCTCTTGAGGGTCTCAACATCGGATTCCAGTTAGGCGGCCAGGCCACCGACTTTGTGCTGCTGGTGATGAATCCCAGCGGAGCTAAATCATTGCTCAGCAGCAAAGTGAAGTTGGGAGCCGACGCCTCCGCGGCTGCGGGCCCAAAAGGCCGCACCGCCGCGACCGCCACCGACGTGGTGATGAAAGCCGAGATCTTGTCGTACTCGCGCTCCAAAGGCTTGTTCGCAGGCATCTCGCTGGAAGGATCAACCTTGCGCTCTGACGGAAGCGCCAATCAAAAGCTGTACGGCCAAGAGCTCAGCGCGACAGACATCATCCGCGGCGGGAAAGTAAAAGCGCCGCCATCCGCGCAAGAACTCATCGCCACATTGAACCGCAAGTCCCCGAAGAATCGCTCCGACCCCAAGTCCCTGCAGTAAGTTAGGCCGTAGCGCCGGCGTCTCGCCGGCTGTCGGGCGGGCGTCTCGCCCGCTTTGTACTTTTTTATGAAGCGAGAGTCCCCAGACCTCATCCGCTGCAACTGGGCCCGCAACCCGCTCTCCATCCGCTACCACGATGACGAATGGGGCCTGCCCCAGCACGACGACCGCATTCTCTTTGAATTTCTCATCCTGGAAGGCGCTCAAGCCGGCCTGAGTTGGGACACGATTTTGCAAAAACGCGAGAACTATCGCGCCGCCTTCGCTGGATTCGATCCCCGCCGAATCGCCCGCTATGACCCCCGCAAGACGCAAAGCCTGCTGCGCAATCCCGGCATCATTCGCAACCGCCTCAAGATCGCCTCTGCCGTCCAGAATGCGAAAGCTTTTATGACCGTCCAGAATGAGTTTGGTTCGTTCGACCGTTACATCTGGCAGTTCGTGGACGGAAAGCCACGCCTCAACGCCTGGCGCTCAGGCCAGCGGGTTCCGGCCCGAACATCCGAGTCCGATGACATGAGCAAAGATCTGAAAAGGCGCGGCTTCAACTTCGTCGGCTCGACGATCTGTTATGCCTTTATGCAGGCCGTGGGCATGGTTAACGACCACTGGGTCGAGTGTTTCCGCTATTCCCAGCTCAATCCAAAAGGCTGATGCTGCCTATACTTCCAGCCTAACAATTCCAGAAGGCTAAATGGGACATCCTGCGGAACAAAATATCTCCTGCAACGAGAGCGGGTTAGTGGAAATCCACCGATTTGGGCGTCTTGACAGGTCTCTTGGAATCGCGGCACTTCATTCTCTCCGCCACGCTCGCAATCGCGGAATCCAGCGTGGAACGTTGGCGCACAATCTCTCGTACTCAGCGCCGAAAGTGCGGCGCAACGTAGGCTCCTCGTAGCCAATTACAAAAAGGCTAAAAGCCAGCCAGACCAGCGCCCCGTAGCCCAGCACTCGGGCATTCCCCAGAAGCAGGCCCTGCCCGACGATTACCGCCACCACACCCACATACATGGGATTGCGTACATAGCGGTAGAGGCCCGTAACCACCAGATGTTCGGTCGGGAAAACTGGAGCGGGGGTGCCCAGACCCTGCAGCGCGAAGCGCACAAACGAGTCCAGCAGCGCCGGCGTTCCCAGGGCGATCAACCCGGCGCCCACCACGCGAAACAGACTCAACCCCAGAAAAGGCGGCTGCATGTGCCACCCTGAAATCCACCAGGGCGCCAAGCCCGCAACCAGGCCCGGCGCCAGCAGGAAAAACATCAGGGATCCCAGGCTTGCCCACAGTCGCCTCATCGGTAGGAGCCTCGCTACTCCAGTGTCATCCAGATTACCGGCATGGGACAAGACAGTATTTCAAGAGCGCCCGCGATTTTTTATCGCATATTTGACCACGTCAATTATATATACTTGACTTAGTCAACTTATTTGGAGATTCGAGTCATGGCAACCCAGCCTGCGTATCGAGCCCAGCAGAACATCGACGCCGTCCGGCGCTTCAACCGCTTTTACACCCGGCAGATTGGGGCGCTCCGCGAAGGCCTGCTCAAGAGCCCGTTTTCCCTCACGGAGGTCCGCGTCCTCTACGAGATTGCCCACCGTCAGCAGCCCACTGCCGCTGAGCTCTGCAAGCAACTCGGCCTCGATCCGGGATACCTCAGCCGCCTCCTCGGCAAGTTTGAAAAGCGTGGCCTGCTTTCGAAGTCAGCATCCCAGGCCGATGCCCGCCAAAGCCTTCTCAGATTGACCGCACGCGGGAAGACAACTTTCGCCACACTCGACGCGCGTCAGAGCGCAGAGGTCGCTGCAATGTTGGGCCCACTCTCGCCGCCCGGACAAGCCCGGCTGGTCCAGGCCATGCACGCCATCGAGACGCTGCTCGGCACGAATCCCGAACCTGCGAGTCTCGAGCCTAAGACCCCTTATATCTTGCGATCGCATCAACCCGGCGACATGGGTTGGGTCGTCCATCGCCACGGCGTCCTGTACGCCCAGGAGTACGGATACGACGAGCACTTCGAGGCCCTGGTAGCGAAGATCGCGGCCAGTTTCATTCAACACTTCGATCCCCGACGCGAGCGCTGCTGGGTGGCAGAGAAAGACGGCGAGATCGTCGGCTCAGTATTCTTGGTAAAGAAATCGAAGACCGTCGCCCAGTTGCGCCTCCTGCTGGTGGAACCGTCGGCGCGTGGATTGGGTATCGGCAGGCGTCTGGTCGGCGAATGTGTGCGTTTTGCTCGCCAGGTGGGCTACAGGAAAATAGTTCTATGGACGCAAAGCGAGCTGCCCGCTGCCCGGCATCTCTACAAGGAAGCCGGCTTCCACCTCGTACGGGAAAAAACGCACCATAGCTGGGGCCGCGACGAGTTGGTATCGGAAATCTGGGAGCTCAAACTGTGAGCTGAGAGACTCTATGCTTCCTTTTTCAATGCCGGCGCCGGCTGATACGTTCCCGGCACCACGCGGAATGCGATGCTCAGCCGGTTCCAGCCGTTGATCGCCACCACCGCGAGCGTCAGATCCGCCAGTTCCTGCTCACTGAACTGCTGCCGAACCTCTTCGTACAACGGGTCTGGCACATGTCCGTCCGTGATGTTCGTGACCGCTTCACTCCAGGCGAGGGCGGCCCGTTCACGCTCGCTGTAGTACGGCGCTTCCCGCCACGCGTCCAGCGAGTACATGCGTTGCTCGCTCTCACCCTCCACCTGCAAATCTTTCCAGTGCATATCCAGACAATAGGCGCAGCCGTTTATCTGCGACACCCGCAGCTTGATCAGGTGCAACAGCTTTCGCTCCAGACTGCTGGCGCCGAGGTAATGTTCCAGGCCCAACATGGCCTTGTAGCCACCGGGCGACAGTTTGTAGAAATCAATGCGTGGTTGCATGAGTTCTCCTTCTTTAAAATTGGATTCAGTCACTTGGATTCGAAGGCTAGTTTTGAAGCTCCACTTTTTTTAGGAGAAAGGCTGCATGAAGCTTAATGCTCGGGAAGATGGACTGCAGACGCGGCTTTCAAATAATCGCGGGATTTGCGGGTGCAAGAGGCAGAGCGATTCGCAGCGACGTGCCGTTGTGGTCGGCTTCGAGCTTGATCCTGCCCCCTAACTCACATACTCGCTCGCGCATCCCGCTGAGCCC
>JBGQIG010000190.1:0-6138 GCA_041498365.1 Terriglobia bacterium
ACCAGGCGCAAGCGAATTTATTCCGCGACCAGGCTCAACTGACGGACGCGCAACTGAATTACGAGCGCTTCAAGAGTTTGCTGGGGGAATCGGGAGCAGTTTCCCAACAGCAGGTGGATACCCAGAAGGCGGCGGCGGATCAGCTGGAGGGAGCGGTCCGCGCGGACCAGGCCCAGATCGACAACGCGAAGTTAAACCTTGTTTATTCGCACATCACGGCTCCCATCAGCGGCCGGATCGGACTGCGACTGGTCGACGTCGGCAACATGGTGCACGCCGCCGACACCAACCCACTGCTTGTCATCACTCAGCTGCAGCCGATTGCTGTCCTGTTCACTCTACCGGAAGACAGCCTGCAGAACGTGTCCAGGCACATGCGTCAGGGCACGCTTGCGGTCGAGGCCTACAGTCGCGACGATCAGACCAGATTAGCCACCGGCACCTTGCTGACGATTGACAATCAGATTGACCAGACCACTGGCACGGGTCGTTTGAAAGCGGTGTTCGACAATACCGATAGCGTTCTTTGGCCCAACCAGTTCGTGAATGTTCGCCTGCTGTTGGAAACGAACAAGGGCAGCACGGTAATCCCTTCGGTCGCGGTTCAGAACGGGCCTCAGGGAAGTTACGTATTCGTGGTCAAGCCCGACAAGACCGTAGAAGTACGGCCGGCCACGGTTTCCTTTGCGCAAAATAATGTTGCCTCGATCGCCAGCGGTATCTCGCCTGGAGACGTAGTGGTGGTGGATGGCCAGGACAAGCTGCAGGCTGGCAGCAAAGTGGATCCGCATGCAAGTGGCGGAGGAGGAAGCAGAAACGGGCAGTCTTCACCCGGGCAGTCGTCGCCTGGACAATCTCCGCCCGGACCGTCTTCGCCCACCGGAACACCATGAGCCCGTCGCGGATTTTCATCCTTCGCCCGGTCGCGACGACCCTGCTGATGATTGGGCTCCTCCTCGTCGGCCTGGTCGCCTACACCCAACTTCCCGTTTCCGCGCTTCCCGAAGTTGACTATCCCACCATTCAGGTAGTGACGTTTTATCCCGGCGCAGACCCCGAAGTCATGGCATCTTCCGTGACCGCCCCGCTGGAGCGCCAGTTCGGCCAGGTCCCCGGACTGAGCCAGATGACCTCGACCAGTTCCCTGGGCAGCTCCATCATTACTCTGCAGTTCAATCTCAACGAGAACATCGACGTCGAGGAGCAGCAGGTTCAGGCTGCGATCAACGCTGCCACCACCTATCTGCCACGCGACCTTCCCAATCCGCCGATTTACAGCAAGGTGAACCCGGCCGATTCTCCCATCCTCACCCTGGCCCTGACCTCGGACACACTGCCGCTTTCGAAAGTGGAAGATCTCGCCGACACTGCTCTGGCTCAGAAAATCTCCCAGCTTCCCGGCGTTGGTCTGGTTTCAATCAGCGGCGGACAGAAGCCGGCGGTGCGGATTCAGGCCAATCCAACCGCCCTGGCTTCCTACGGAATGAGTATGGAAGATTTGCGCACGGCTCTGGCCGCCGCCAACGTGAACCAGGCCAAGGGAGTGCTGGACGGTCCGCGCCAGTCTTTCACCATCGGGGCAAATGACCAGCTCAGTTCGAGCTCGCAATACAACAGCATCGTCGTGGCTTATAAGGACGGCGCGCCAGTGCGGCTCTCCGACGTCGCCACCGCGGTGGATAGCGCCGAAAACGTAAAACAGGCTGGCTGGATGAACACAACGCCGGCCGTGATTGTGAACATTCAGCGTCAGCCCGGCAGCAACATCATCAGCGTTGCCGACCGGGTGAAGCTGCTGTTGAAGCAACTGCAGTCGTCGTTGCCGGCGTCGGTCAAGGTCCAGATTCTTACTGATCGCACCGAAACCATTCGCGCTTCGGTGGCCGATGTTCAGTTCGAAATGATGCTCACCATCGGTCTGGTGGTGCTGGTCATCTTCCTTTTCTTGCGGAATCTCTCAGCGACGGTGATTCCCAGTGTCGCTGTTCCGCTCTCCTTGGTAGGCACGTTCGGAGTCATGTACCTGCTGGGATACAGCCTGAACAACCTGACCTTGATGGCGTTGACTATTTCCACCGGATTCGTTGTGGACGACGCCATCGTGATGATCGAAAACATCGACCGTTTCTTGGAAGAAGGGGAATCGCCACTGGAGGCTGCTCTGAAGGGCTCGGGGCAGATTGGCTTCACCATCGTGTCGCTTACTGTTTCGCTGATCGCAGTGCTGATTCCGCTGCTGTTTATGGGCGACATCGTGGGACGTTTGTTTCGCGAATTTGCCGTGACTCTGGCAGTCACCATTCTGGTTTCGGCCGTGGTTTCGCTGACCCTGACGCCGATGATGTGCGCCAAGCTCCTGAAGCGCCACGATTCGCGCCACCACAGCCGTTTCTATAAGTCGACGGAGCACTTCTACAACCGGGTCATCGAATTTTACGGACGCACGTTGACATTTGTCTTGAAGCACCAGACCACGACCCTGCTGGTGACGGCGGGCACGCTGGTTCTGACCCTGTTCCTGTACTTCGTCGTGCCTAAGGGCTTCTTCCCGGTCCAGGATACCGGCGTGATTCTCGGCATCTCCGAAGGCCCGCAGAATGTCTCTTTCCCGGCCCTGGCGCAGAGCCAGCAGGCCCTTGCGCGCGTGATACTGAAAGATTCTGAGGTTGCCAGCCTTTCCTCCTTCATCGGAATCGACGGCACCAATGCCACTCCGAACAGCGGGCGGATTCAGATCAACCTGAAACCGCGTGACCAGCGTGAGTCCACTGCCACCGAAATTATCCGCAGGCTGCAGCCGGAACTGGCCAAGGTAAATGGCATCACCTTATATATGCAGCCGGTGCAGGACCTGACAGTGGAAGATCGTGTGAGCCGTACCCAGTATCAATACTCGATGGAAGATGCCGACTCTCAGGAACTTTCGGTCTGGGCTCCCAGGCTGGTCGGCGAACTGCGTAAATTGCCCGCCATGCGTGACGTGGCCACCGATCAGCAGAACGGCGGCCTCAAAGCGGACCTGGTGATCGATCGCGATACCGCGTCGCGTCTGGGCATTCTGCCCCAAGCCATCGACGACACGCTTTACGACGCTTTCGGACAGCGCCAGGTCTCCACCATATTCACCCAGTTAAACCAGTACCATGTGGTGCTTGAAGTCGAGCCGCAGTTTTCGCAGAACCCGGATGCGCTCAAGAATATTTACGTGCACTCCAACAGCGGGGCCCAGGTCCCGCTCGCCTCCTTCAGCCACTTTCAGACTTCCAACACCGCGCTGGCGGTAAATCATCAGGGACAGTTCCCTGTAGTCACCATTTCGTTCAATTTGGCGCCAGGTGTTTCTCTGGGAGGGGCGACCCAGGCAATCCAGCAAGCGGAGCAGGAAATTCACCTTCCCCCCAGCATTCACACCAGCTTTCAGGGAACGGCCGCCGCGTTCCAAAAATCGCTTTCGTCCGAACCCTGGCTGATACTGGCCGCCATCGTCACCGTCTACATCGTGCTGGGTGTGCTCTATGAGAGCTACATCCATCCCGTGACCATTCTTTCCACCCTGCCTTCTGCCGGCGTTGGAGCCATCCTCGCACTGCTTCTCACCAAGAATGATCTTGGCGTCGTCGCCTTGATCGGCATCATTCTTCTGATAGGTATCGTGAAGAAGAACGCCATTATGATGATCGACTTCGCGCTCGAGGCCGAACGCGAGGAACATAAGCCGCCCGAGGAAGCGATCTTTCAGGCTTGCCTGCTCCGTTTTCGCCCGATCATGATGACCACCATGGCGGCGCTGCTGGGCGGTCTACCGCTGGCGCTGGGTACCGGTAACGGCTCGGAATTGCGCCACCCGCTGGGCATTACGATTGTCGGCGGCTTGCTGGTGAGCCAGTTGCTGACGCTCTACACCACGCCGGTTGTTTACCTATGGTTCGATCGGCTGGCGCGGCGTTTCTCGCGCTTCCGGATTGGAAATCCCATCGAAGTGCCGGGGGAGGCCTCCGCGGACTAAGTCATGAATATTTCGGCGCCATTCATCAAGCGTCCGATCGGCACCTCGCTGCTGGCCGCGGCGCTGCTCATGGCGGGGGCGCTGGCATTCAATTTCCTGCCGGTCGCGCCCTTGCCGCAGGTGGAGTTCCCCGTCATACAGGTCGGGGCCGGATTACCGGGAGCGAGCCCGGAAACCATGGCTTCGGCGGTGGCGACCCCGCTGGAGCGCCAGTTCGGCCGCATCGCCGGCATCAACCAGATGACCTCGACCAGCCAGTTGGGGTCGACCAGCATCGTCCTGCAGTTTGACCTCAATCGCAACATCGATGCCGCCGGACGCGACGTGCAAGCTGCCATCAACGCCGCTCGCAGCCAGCTCCCGGCCAACTTGCCCGGCAATCCCAACTACCGGAAGGTAAACCCGGCGGATGCGCCCATCCTCATTCTGGCGCTCACCTCAGACATCGTTACTTTGCCGCGCATATACGACGCTGCCGATTCGATCCTGTCACAGAAACTGGCGCAAGTGGAAGGAGTGGGGCAGGTGTTCGTGGGCGGCGGCGCCAAACCGGCAGTGCGTGCCGAAGTAAATCCGACGCTGCTGAACAAGCTGGGCATCGGCCTCGATACGGTCCGTGCAGCCCTCGGTTCAGCGAATGCTAATCGCCCCAAAGGCGAAGTGGCCGGTCCCATCAATGCCTGGACTCTCAGCGCCAACGACCAGATTTTCACCGCGGATCAATACAGCCGGCTGATCGTTTCCTACAACAATGGCGCCGCGGTGCGTCTGCGTGATGTCGCCGAGGTAAAGGATTCAGTCGAGGACATTCGCAACGTCGGGCTCTCCAGCGGCAAGCCTGCTGTGCTGATCATTGTCTCCCGCCAGCCCGGTGCAAACATCATTGCGACTGTCGATCGGGTGCGCGCCGCTTTGCCCGAGCTCAGGGCTTCCATCTCGCCCGCGATTGATGTCAACGTCGTTCTCGACCGCACCACCACCGTACGCGCTTCGGTCCAGGATATTGAGTTCACTCTGCTGATCTCAGTCATCCTGGTCATTCTGGTGGTCTTTGCCTTCCTTCGTACGTTTCGCGCCACGCTTATCCCCAGCATCGCCGTTCCGCTATCGCTGATCGGAACTTTCGGAGTGATGTATCTGTTGGGATACAGCCTGGATAATCTTTCCCTGATGGCGCTGGCTATTTCGACCGGCTTTGTCGTGGACGACGCCATCGTGGTGCTGGAAAACATCACGCGCCACATCGAAGAAGGAGTACCGCCGGTGGCAGCCGCGTTTCGAGGCGCTCGCGAGATTGGCTTTACCGTGCTCTCCATGAGCACATCGCTGATCGCGGTCTTCATTCCCATCCTGATGATGGGAGGTATCGTTGGCCGTCTGTTCCGGGAGTTTGCGGTCACCTTGAGCGTAGCCATTGCGGTTTCGCTGCTGGTGTCTCTGAGCGTGACTCCTATGATGTGCGCGAAATTCCTGCGCTCGGCTGACAAAGAGAGACACGGCGGCATCTACCGTTTCAGCGAACAATTCTTCGAGACCGTTCTCAGTCTTTATAGCCGCTCTCTGAAAGCTGTTCTCCGTCACCAGCCCCTGACCCTGCTGATCACCATCGCGACTGCTGCCCTGAGCGTTTACCTCTACATCATCGTCCCCAAGGGATTTTTCCCACAGCAGGACACGGGTCGCGTAATGGGTTCGGTGCAAGCGGCGCAGGATATTTCATTCGCCGCGATGAAACAGAAAATGACCCAGTTTGTAACCATCGTGATGAGAGACCCTGCAGTCCAGACCGTTGTGGGATTTGCCGGTGGCAACACCTCGGCCAACAGCGGCCGTATGTTCGTTACCTTGAAGCCGCTGGCCGAGCGCAAGATAACCGCTGACCAGGTGATTGGCAGGCTGCGCCGGCAACTGGCGGTGATACCGGGTGCAACCTTGTTTATGCAATCCGCTCAGGACCTCACCATCGGCGGCCGCCAAAGCCAGGCCCAATTTCAATACACCTTGCAGGGCGAGAACCTGACGGACCTGAATCGCTGGGCCCCGCTTCTCCTGCAAGAGCTGCGCTCGCTCCCCGAGCTACGCGACGTCAACACCGATCAGCAGGACAAAGGCCTCGAAGCCACCGTGATTAT
>JBGQIG010000191.1:0-6120 GCA_041498365.1 Terriglobia bacterium
ATCAAGAACGACCGAAAAGAGAGCGAGGTCGGGGTGCCCCAGGTCTCGCGGTTTTTGCGAGACCTGGGATTTGGACAGTGGCACCACCGTTGAGGCCGATATCCTCAAGCTGCGGGCAGGCGAACTCGCATTACCAATATGTCGGTATCGTTGATCCGAACCGGCCCCGCCTCTCCGTACAGGTAGAAGCGGAAACTGCTCCAGGGCCACTGTTCCGGCGATTCCACCAGCCTGCGCTTCACAGGATTGCGGTGCATGTAGCGCAGCTTCTCGATCCGCTTACGCTCGGTCCACACATTGAAATCGTAAAAGCGCGCTTGCCAGAGCTGGCGGGGAGAGTGCCACAGACTGTGTGGCTGCGGTGTACGACCACCCGTCAGGATTAGGCGGGAGTAGCCCAACTTGAGAGCTTGCACGACGGTGGACAGGTTAGCGCGCTGCGTTCGCTAAGGAGCAGATGGACGTGCTCCGGCATGACGACGTATCCCAGAACGACGAAGCGATAGCGGCGGCGCATTTTCTCCAGCACGTTCAGGAAGAGATTGCGTCCGTGCGTGGTGCCGAGAAAGGCCTGGCGACGATAGCAACTGGTGGTGACAAAGTGCAGATCGCCGGAGCCGTAGTAACGTTAAAGGTTTCTAGGCATGACAAGGAGAATAGATCAGCCGTGGGTGAAGGTCTGTGACGGATGAACCATTGCTCACCCCGTACGCCATGGTGAGGGATAGCACCCACGTCTCGCAAAAGCGGCGAGACGTGGGGCACCCTCGCTCTCGACGACGGGCAGCAGTTGGATGTCTGGCTATGCTTTGGGCCCGAGGCCTGGGCGACTCGCCCTTTTAGTTCTTTTGAAATCGATCCGACAAACCTATCAGAATTGCTGTCGGCAGGTGAAGGGTCCGAATTGTGGGATCATTTCCGCTGAGAGCGTGAACCACCGTGCAGAGACCCTCCTCAAACGGATCTGAAACTAGTTTGAAGCGCTCACCGTACATCTTTATGTGCTTAGAGGTTGTAAAGCCGAGGTGTCGAAGCCTTGCACAGTTCTCGGCAGGTGACCGGCCACGATGATGTGTCTTGAGAGCGCCCGTTAGCTCCGGCAGGATGTCCTTCATGGGAACGTCAACTTTAGGAAGAGTCAAGTAACCTCCCGATTATTGCAGTTAAGAGGAAGAACCTTCAGATAGGCTGACTTAGATCAGAGGACCTGAAAGAGACGGAGGAAATGCTCATCTCTTCAATGATGATCGCACAGGCAGCTAATAATAGCTAATCGAAGGTGTCGGGTGCCCCACCGTCCCCGGCATGGGGAAGATTAGTTACATACCGCTTCGCCTTCTGTGAGGGGACGAACATCCCCGCCCAAGCGGAGCTTGGACCGGGCACCCTCGGCTTAAGTTATCGTGGCGTGAACTTCGAGATATTCCGCCTTTATCATCGTGTGATTGGCGTCAGCTTGGTTGTTCTTCGCCCAGTGCTGGGTGAGGTCCTCGGCGAGGGCCTTTTGGGCGGGCTCGTCCAGGCGGGCGAATGTGGTTTGGGTAGGGCCGAAGTATTTCCTGAAGAAGGCCACTGCGTCTGAGGGGCCGAAGGGAAAATCGAAGAGCATTTCCTGTTTTCTGGTCTTGAGGCGAACCTCCGAACCCAGGCGTTCGGCGACAACCTTTTCGTCTCCCCAGAGGGTCGGCGGCAGCATTCCGGGCGGAGGCGGTGCGTGGCGCGCGGTAATCTGGAACATTTGTCCTACGAAACCTTCCGGGGTCCAGTTTCCCATGGCGATCAGGCCGCCGGGGCGGCAGACGCGCTTGAGCTCCGAGGCAGCTACCTCGGGACGCGGGGCGAACATGGCTCCGAACATGGAGAGCACTACGTCGAACTGGGCGGCGGGGTAGGGGAGTTTTTCGGCGTCTCCCTCGATGAATTCAATTTTCAGGTTTTCTTGCTCGGCGCGTTGGCGAGCCTGTTCGAGCAGGTTGGGAGCGATGTCGAGACCGGTGACCTGTGCGCCGGTGCGGGCGGCGGGAATCGATTGATTGCCGGTGCCGCAGGCTACGTCCAGTACTTTCATTCCGGGCTTGAGATTGATGCGGGCGACGAAGGTTTCGGCTTCACGCGAGTTGAGGCGGGCGATTTGGCCGAAGTCGCCGGCCATCCAGCTGGCGCGCAGGCGCTTTTTCAATTCTGCAAAATTGTCGGGCAAAGCGGCCATGAATGGCTCCTAACAGACAACAGTCGAGAACAGTATAAAAGCTGGCGAGGCATTCTCGCATCTCCTCCCAATGTGGAGGAATGCTGCGGAGCTTCGCTCCGCCGCGCGGGTGGGCCTGCGCTGAGCGAAGTCGAAGGGACACCCGCTTCTACGTGGCCGGTGGTGGTCCCGGCTCCTGTTCTAGCTTTCCATTTGTATTTGTAGGAACTCGCCTGGCAGGCGGGCCATTCGGGATCTGTTGGCTGAATCGATGCGCTCCATGTCGCTTCGTGGCCGCTCGCGTCTTTCCAGGGGAGAGTCGTCCGCCTGCATTCTTTCCATGCGGATTCCCAGGGTGCGTTCCAACTGGTGCAGTTCTGAGCGCTGCTCTCTGGCGAAGAAAGTGGAGGCGACGCCCAGTTCGCCGGCGCGCCCGGTGCGGCCGACGCGATGGATGAAGTTTTCAGCCACCTCCGGTAGATCGTAGTTGATGACGTGGGCGATGTCCTGGACGTGGATGCCGCGGGAGGCCAGGTCAGTAGCGACCAGTATGCGGTAGCGGCCCTGCTGAAATCCGGTCAGGGCCGCGGTGCGCTGCGACTGCGAGCGGTCGCCGTGAATCATGGCAGCGGCGAAGCCTTCGCGGTTCAGGTTCCTGGCCAGGCGCTCGGTTCCGCGCTTGGTGCGCGCGAAGATCAGGCAGCGGCCGGTTTCTTTCGACAACAGGCGGTGGAGCATTTCCTGTTTGCGGTCGGCGTCGACTTCGAAGGCCTGGACGCGGACATTTTCGGATGGCTTCAAGATCGAGCCGAAAGCGAGCCGTACCGGACTTCTCGTGTAGTCGCTGATCAGGTGTGCCACCGAAGCTTCGAGGGTTGCGGAGAAACACAGGGTCTGGCGATCTTTGGGCAGGACTCTTGCGATCCTGCGAAGCGCGGGGAGAAATCCCATGTCGAGCATACGATCGGCTTCGTCGAGGACGAGGACTTGAAGCGTTTGGAAACTGATCAGCCGGCGATCCAGGAAGTCTTCCAAGCGGCCCGGGGTGGCGACCACCAGGCGAGCTCCCCTGCGTAGCATAGTCAATTGGTTCGCTTCGGACAGCCCGCCTACTACCAGGGCCGCGGGCGACAGTTTTGCGCCACGCAAGGCGTTATATTGGTCGACAACCTGCATGGCCAGTTCGCGAGTCGGGACGAGCACCAGGGCGGTTCCGAAAGTATTCGGCCGAAGTAGGCGCTCGATAATCGGGATCAGGAAGGCCAGGGTCTTGCCGGTTCCGGTCTGAGCGGTGGCGAGCACATCTTTGCCCGCGAGTGCCTGCGGGATGGCCGCGGCCTGAACCGGGGTGGGGATGGAAAATTTAGCTAGAGACAATCTCTCCAGGGTATAAGGGGAAATTGGTAATTCTGAAAAACTCTGCATTGATGTTTGTTCTCTTTTTCTGTTGGCGGAAGCGATCGCGGCGCGCACACGAGCTTCCGGGCGAGCACAGCAACTTGCATTGCCATCTTTAATTACGCCGAAGACGAACGGAGGGACTTAAGGCGGGAATTCAGGTCAAAACCGGAGCAACCGCACCACAACCGTGGAATTAGACGCAAAGGTAGTGTATCACGAGGGCGAAGCGCGCGAGGTGACTTTCGTGATGCGGCGACTTCGTAGACAACCAAGGCGCATGACTGGCCTCCAGTGCGCGGCGCCCGGCTGTGCAGCCTGATGAAATGGTTCTTGTAAACGCTGGTTACGCCAGTAATCTCATACCAAACAGGTTCGGGTGGAACAATACGTCCATAGTGGTGTCTAACCAGGCAGGTATGCGCGCCAATCGCACGAGAGCGGTGAAGCTTTTTTGCAGCATTGACGCTACGCCATTTGTGCGCGTCGGCGTGATCTTGGCTGCTATCTTCTTGCTGACGGTCATGATTGTGGTGGAATCGCCAAGGCGGGGAGCCTTGGACCTGGCGCGAGTCGATCACCCCAAGTCGATGCAGAGCGCAAACAGAGAAGGTGCTTTGGTGATAGCGGTTCTTCGTGACAATTCTGTCTGGTTCGGCACCGCCAGACTCATGCCCGATGAGCTCCCCTCTAAGATTCAAGAAGGCCTGAGCCATGGCGCGGAAAGAAAGGTCTACATCAAGGCCGATGGCCGCGCCCCTTACGGTGCAGTTGCTGCGGTCTTGAACGGCGTTCGTGCTGCAGGAGTGGAGAAGGTTTGCTTTCTAGTAGACCAGCGCCCAGTCACTACCTCCGGTCGCTAGACGTTGGCAGCGCCTGCCGGATCGTGGCGATCCACTCGGCCGACTGGTTTACCCCTCGGCTCAAGCCTTGCGCCGCTTCACGCCCCGAGCAAGGCCGGGCTAGGGCCTGGGCTTGGCGCTGTGGCCCAGGGCTACCAGGAAAATGGCGCTCTTACCTTCGGCGTGTGGGGAGAAAAAGTCGGTTACGTCGTCGTCGAAAAACGTGAGGCCGGTAGCACCCAGGTGTTGGGAGTAGGCGGCTAGATACAGCTTGCCGCCGATAATGCCGGCTTCAAGTTGTACGGCGCGGTATCCACGATTGCCAAAGCGTTGCAGGATCGGCTGCAGGTCGGTCAGGAAAAAGACGTCCACGGCGGCGTCGGCGGGCAGCGCCTGCTGCAACCCCAGGTAGCCGGCCTGGGAGCGAAAATCTCCCTGCTTCAGACGTTCGAGCGATTTGCCGCCGCGGTGGAAGACGTAGGCGCCGGGCTCCAGACCTTCCACGGCGTGCACGATCAGGTAGAGGTGGTTGAGTTGAGATCCTACAGGATCGAGGAAGTCGGCGGGCGCGCCGCGGGTGGCCCGGTCGAGCATGGTGGAGAGTTGCGGCAGAGCGATTGGCGTGCGGGCAAACTTGCGAGTGGAACCGCGCCGCAGGATGATTTGTTCGATGGGGTCGCGAGGCATCTGCGCGTCAGACAAAGATTCGAGGTGAGCAACTGGTCCCTTTGGAGGCGGGAAGTTCGCCAGCGGAGTGCCGCCACGCCAGGCCGCAACTTCCGCTGGCGAATGCAGCGAAGAAGCAGCGTGCATTTCGCGCATGAGCGGGTAATCAACTTCATGGCGGGAGAGAGGGACGGTTTCGAGGCCAAGAGGGGAGACCGCTGCCGGCGGTTGCGGCGGGAGCGCGGAGAGGTGGCCGAGAGGCACCAGGGAAAAAGCTACTTCGCGCTGGGGATCGACATCCAGCAAGGCGTTCACCGGGTCGTCCACAAAACCGCACACGACCTTGGCGGGCAGGCCCAGTGCGGCGCCGACCGCCAGCAGATTGGCCAGCAGGGTGCCGTTGTCCCAGCCGAAGTGGCGGTAGGTGCGGTCCTGATACTTCCAGGCATTGCGCCAGTAAGTGCAGGTGCAGACGATGGTCAGCGGAGCGCGTGCGATGGAGGACTCGGCGGCCGTGGCCTCGATCAGGACGCTGCGGTAGTCTCCGGCGCGCAGCTTGCGCAAGCCGAACTCGGCAGCGGCGAAGTGATAGACGCCAGCTTCGAGGTTGGGGAGATCGCCACAGACCAGATACAGCTCGACTTCATAGAGCGCTCCGGTGCAGGCCGCAGCGCGAAAGTAGATTTCTCCGCCCGGATATTTTCTGTGGCGGGTGATGCCGGCGGAGAGGTAGAGCAGTTGGGCGATGGCTTCGAGATTTGGGGCCGCGGTGGTCTGGGGTGGGACGATCTCGGAGATTGCAGACAGCGCGGCGACGCCGGTCTGGCGCACCTCCGCGGGTAAGGGTGAGGGCTCCAGCGCGGGGTAGATCTTGAAGGGTATAGGCTGATTGTCGAAGTCCAAGACATGCGGGTTGTTGCGGACGCTGGCGTAGGAGTGCTTGGTGGCGTTGTGGTAGTTCAGGGCGACGTCGGAATTAGAGTTGTTGGACATGAGGTGCGAGTTGTGAAGAGCATACTCTTCAAC
>JBGQIG010000192.1:0-6116 GCA_041498365.1 Terriglobia bacterium
CCCATGGTGTGGGCAAAGCTGAGCGCAATTCCGGTTACCAGTCCGGGAACAGACAATGGCAAAGTGACGCGGAAAAAAGTCTTAAAGGTGGAAACGCCGAGAGTCTGGGAAGCGGCCACCAGCCGAGGATCCACCGCGGCGAAGGAGGCGGCAAATGGCTGCACCGCAAACGGGAAGCTATACAGGATCGAGCCGATCACCAGCCCTTCGAACGTGAACGCCAGGGGGTGACCGGTCAGCGCTACCCATCCGCGCCCTAGCGGGCTGTGCGGCCCGAGCGCCACCAAAACGTAAAAACCCAGGACCGTGGGAGGCAGCACAATGGGCAAGGCAAAAACGGCTTCTGCGAGGAATTTCCAGCGCCAGCGGGAGTAGGTGATCCAGTAGGCGACTGGAAGTCCCACCACCACGAGCACGGCCGAAACCAGCGCGGCCAACCGGATGGTGAGCCAGAATGCCTGATAATCCATCAGCGTCTTTCTCCTGATTCCCTTTCCCCCTTACATCGGGGATGACCTGGTGGCAACTGAACTGCACGAAATTTGGTTGCCCTGAATTGAGATTCTTTCATCTTGAGCAGCGATGAATCCACGTAAACTTTTGTAAAGCTCACGTCGGACTCCGCATCCGTGCTGCAAGATGTACCATCCATCATGGTGGAGGTAGCGGCCTGGTTGCAGCCGGTTACGGGAAGCTAGTGATTCTATCCGCAACCTAAGCTTCAAGGGCGGGTTTTTATAGTTAGGGAGTAGGGCGAGAGGTCGATCTCTAAAGCGAGGATGCACGTGGTGAACATGCTCAAACGGCATTGGCTGATAGCAAGTCTGGTGGTTGTCGCCATAGCTGTCTTCGCTGCCTTTCAATTCAAGGGCAATGAGAAGCCGCAATACTTCACGGCCAAAGTGGATCGCGGCGACATTCGCCAGGTGGTAGAGGCAACGGGCACGATCAACGCCGTGACCACCGTCCAGGTGGGCTCGCAGGTCTCGGGCACCATTTCACGCCTGAATGCCGATTTCAACTCGCGGGTGAAGAAAGGGCAGGTGGTGGCGCAGATCGATCCATCGCTGTTCGAAGGATCACTGCTGCAGGCCAAAGCTGATCTGGCCAATGCCCAGGCCAACCTGGTTGCGTCGCGGGCTAATCTTGAGAAAGCACAAGCCGCGGCGGTACAAACGCGAGCCGATTACGAACGAACCTCCGGTCTGGCCAAGGAAGGCGTGATGAGCCAGCAGCAGCTCGACCTGGCGAGGGCTAATGCCGATTCAGCAGACGCGGCGGTGGCCGCAGCCAAGGCGACGATTACCCAGGCGGCCGCGCAGGTGCAACAGAAGCAGGCCGCGGTCACAGTCGCGCAGACCAATCTCAATTACACCACCATCCATGCCCCTATTGATGGCACGGTGATCGCTCGCAGCGTGGATGTCGGCCAGACCGTAGCGGCTTCTCTGCAAGCGCCTACTTTGTTCACGATTGCGCAGGACCTGACCAAAATGCAGGTCTATGCCAGCACCGATGAGTCGGACGTCGGGATGATCCGCACCGGACAGATGGTCAACTTCAAAGTGGATGCGTTCCCCAAAGACTCCTTTACCGGCCGGGTCTCGCAAGTACGGCTGAACGCTACCACGGTGCAGAACGTGGTCACTTACAACACCATCATCGATTTCGACAATCCAGACCTGAAATTGTTTCCTGGCATGACCGCCTACATCACGATTCCAGTAGCGAGCGCACAGAATACGTTGCGCGTGCCCAACGGGGCGCTGCGCTACAAGCCGGACATGCCCGCCGACCAGGTCCGCTCCCTGTATAGGAAATATGGACTCATCTCAGGACAGCAAGGAGGAGCTCAGTCAGCGAGCATTCAGGAATCGGGAGACACGGGGGCTTCCGGCAAACAGCGGCGCGCCCGTGCGGAAGGCGCCCAGGGCGGCGGGAGTGGAGACAGCGGGCAGCAGCAGCGAACTCCGAGGGTGGACGTCGCTGTTGTGTGGAAGTTGCGTCCCGACAAGACGCTTGAGCCGGTGAGGATTCGCACCGGAATCACCGACCATACCGTGACTGAAGTCGCGCAGGTGCTGAATGGCCAGCTGAATGAAGGAGACGCATTGGTTACCGGCGGGATGGCCGCCGGTTCATCCGCAACCCGTGCGCCGGGCCTCGGCGGAGGTACGCCCCGAGTAAGGTAAATGGCCACCATTCCACAATCCGCCTCGAAGACAGTCAGCGAGCGCAATCTGGGGAGCCTTATTCAGATCGATGACGTGCACAAGTACTACGATCTGGGCGAAACCAAGGTACACGCGTTGCGCGGCGTGAACGTTCGCATCTCACGCGGTGAGTTCGTGGCCATCATGGGCGCCAGCGGCAGTGGCAAATCGACTTTCATGAATATTCTGGGCTGCCTCGATAAGCCCACCAGCGGACGCTATCTGCTCGAGGGCATCGCCGTCTCCGAGCTGACTAAGAAGGAGCTGGCGACCATCCGCAATCGCAAGATCGGTTTCGTTTTCCAGGGATTTAACCTGCTTTCGCGCACCACCGCGCTGGAGAATGTCGAACTGCCCACACTCTACGCGCAGGTCAGCAAGGAGGAAGGCCAGAAGCGTGCCCGCCAAGCGCTCGAACTAGTGGGGTTGGGAGATCGCATGCAGCACTTCCCTTCCCAGCTTTCCGGTGGTCAGCAGCAGCGGGTTGCCATTGCGCGGGGACTGGTCAATCGCCCTGCGATCCTGCTGGCCGACGAACCTACGGGCAATCTTGACAGCCGCACTTCGGTCGAGATCCTGGAAGTGTTTCAGAAGCTGAATGACGATGGGCTGACCATCGTGCTGGTGACCCATGAGCACGACATCGCAGAATTTGCCAAGCGTGGCATTCATTTTCGTGATGGCACCATCCGCCGCGATGAATTGGTCCAGAACCGGCCCGTGGCGGCGGAGGTTTTGAAGAAAATGCCCGTACTCGAGGATTGATGATTCCCATCGCGGGAGTGAACATCAGCTTGGTTTGGTCGTCACTGCAACAGTAAGAGCCGGACTTCTACGATGTGTGTCCGGAGGTCGGTCATGGAAATTCAGGAAGCGTTGAGAATCATGCGAGCACTGGCTGATGGAGTGAATCCCGAGACTGGGGAGGCAATGACTACGGATTCGGTGTACCAATACGCGCCCGCCGTGAGGGCGTTGCCACCAGGCGGTGAGCGCATTGGAGTTCATGGAGGAACGACTGCGAAACAAACGGGCGCTGCCGTCCAAGGCAGGCAAGTCGTGGTCGCGGGCTGAAGATCAACAGGTTTGTGAGGAGCTGCGCCGGGGAATTGATTTTCACCAGATCGCGAAGACTCACAATCGAAGCGTCGGTTCCATCATCGCGCGACTGGTGAAGCTGGGAAAGATTGGACCTGACACGCCTTTGGATTTGTTCGGGCCCAAAGTGGCATAGGAAGACATTATGGATTTAGTAGCGATTGTTCGCATCGCCATGCGGGCCCTTGCCCGCAACAAGCTGCGTTCGGTGTTGACCATGCTGGGCATCATCATTGGAGTGGGCGCGGTCATTGCCATGGTCAGCGTGGGCCAGGGAGCACAGCAGCAGGCGCAACAACAGATCGCGGCCATGGGCTCCAATATGCTGTTTGTTCAGTCGGGGACGGTAAACCGCGGCGGAATGCGCATGGGCTGGGGAGCCACCAAGACGCTGGTTTACGACGACCTGCTGGCCATCCTGCGCGAGTGCCCGTCGGTGGTGGCCGCCGCACCCGGCAGTCAGGCTTCAGCCCAGGTCGTGTTCGGAAATGATAACTGGGCCACCAACATCAACGGCACCGAGCCGCAATATTTCGACATCCGAAGCTGGCCTCTTGCCGAGGGTACTTCGTTCACCCAGGATGATGTGAGCACGGCTGCCAATGTCGCTGTCATCGGTGAAACCGTACGCAAGAACCTGTTCGGAGCGACCGACCCAATCGGCCAGACGGTTCGCATCAACAATCTGTCCTTCAGGGTGGTGGGTCTGTTGACACCGAAAGGGACTTCGGCTGCCATGGGCCAGGATCAGGACGACATCATCCTGGTTCCCATCACCACCCTGCAAAAGAAAATCACCGGGCAGGACTGGCTGCGCTGGATCATGGTTTCCGCCGTCTCCAAGGAAGCCAGCTACACCGCCCAGCAGCAAATTACCGCCCTGTTGCGCGACCGGCACCGCATTCGTTCCGGGCAGGACGATGACTTTTTCGTGCGCAACCTGGCGGACATGGCTGACCTGGCCGATCAGAATGCGCGGTTGTTCACCATATTGCTGGCCTCGATCGCCAGCATTTCGCTGATCGTCGGCGGCATCGGAATCATGAACATCATGCTGGTCTCAGTCACCGAGCGCACCCGTGAGATCGGGATCCGCATGGCCATCGGCGCCACCGAGAGCGATGTCCAGCAGCAGTTTCTGATCGAGGCGATCGTGCTCAGCGTGGCCGGCGGCGCAATTGGAATTCTGTCCGGCATGGGGGCTTCTTACCTGATCACGCAAACCCTGGGATGGCCAGTGCTGGTTTCTCCCACAGCGATCCTTGCGGCCGTGCTGTTTTCGATGGCGGTTGGAATTTTCTTCGGCTTCTACCCCGCCCGCAAGGCAGCCCGGCTGGATCCGATTGAGGCGTTGAGATACGAGTAGGGGGCTTCGGACGTCGGACTTCAGACTTCGGACATCAGACCGTGTTTTGAGCGCGGTCATCTCCTGACCGGCGCTGACGTACGGCCCATTCACAACACCTCCTAGAGCCAACGCAAAGATCTGCTGAACTTTCCCTGCGATCCTGGCCGCCATCGTATCAGCGGCTGAGCGAATCCGTTGAGCGATTGAAGGAGCCTCAAACAGGACCTCAGACCGGGGAAGGCGCAATTGATCGTCGTAAGTATGCGGTTACACTCATTACTCTAGTTGTCAGTGAAATAGCGATATCACAACTAGTCCGGGCTCAACGCGCAGTGTGCTCTTCCGAGTTGCTGACCAACCGCCCACAATCGTCGAATCCGCTGCACCGATGAACGGCGAAATCCGACCACTGAATTCACAGACCGTGGGGGATGCGGGACTGGGCGTGTCGTGGCGGACGCCCGCGGTGTGGAAGGCGGTGGCTCGTCACGGCAAATTGCTGGAATGGCGAGTGTTAGCGGACAACAAGCCGGTTTATGAGATCTTAGCGGGGTGGCACCCGTCCCGCAAATTGAAAGCGCTCCCAGCGGTCACCCCCCCGTAGCGATGGCCGCCAAAACTGGCTTTCATGAGGCGAATTATTCCGCTTGCGCTCCAACATATTGGCGCACGAGTTGTACTTCGATCTTGTATCATCAGGCGCATGAATGACTGAGCTCGCCATCGTGGGTCGTGGCGACCTTGGGTGACAAGGAGCTATTCATGCGTGGTGACCAGAAAGTGATTGAGCAACTAAATGCGGCCCTCAGCGCGGAGTTGACGGCCATTGTGCAGTACATGGTGCAGGCAGAAATGTGCGGGAGTTGGGGCTACCATCGGCTGAGTGGGCTGACAAAAGCGCGTGCGATCCAGGAAATGCATCACGCGGAACACCTCATTGAGCGCATCATTTTCCTCGACGGCACACCCGCCATCGATATTCCGCTGACCCCCAAAGTTGGCGCTACCGCACAACAGCAGCTCGAAATCGATTACGCCGACGAAGCTGATGCGGTTCGGCAATACAACAACGCTGCCAAACTCTGTCGCGAAGTGGGCGACGCCAGCTCGAAGGATTTGTTCGAGAGCATGATCCAGGACGAAGAGCGGCACGCCGACTTCCTCGAGGCGCAGATCCATGCCATCAAGGAAATGGGGATTGGCGCTTACCTGTCGCAACAACTTCAGGCACAGTAAAGCCGTTAGTCGGCCGCGTGGAGGTCCATCTCGCCCGTGCTAGCACGCGTGTGCAGTCTCTAGGCTCACTTCATGCCACATTGTGGAAAGTTGAAAACTCCTTCGGCGCTCGCGTCCGATTACGGGCGAGTCACGGGCAACCCGGAAGTCCGGCGGAACAAAAGAGGCTGGTGGAAGAAGAATCTGGATTGTTGACGTAAACAGGCCATTACAGTCACAAC
>JBGQIG010000193.1:0-6100 GCA_041498365.1 Terriglobia bacterium
GCGCCGGGAAGCTTGTCGCCATTGAGTTCGGGAAGCCCATACACCGCCTTCTCGGTGAGATCGGCGGCGGTGACGGCATCTGTGTCGTGGAAACCATAGACGGCGCGGTGCTGCGCCTCTCGCAACCGCCACGCGCCGCTGAGGTCGATCACGCGCAGCCCGCGCGCGATCGCTTCAGGAACCAGCGCGCGTGATATTTCGTGCGGCGTGGCCAGAAACAGCAATTCGATTTTCTGGCTCTGCAACTCGGACCAGGAGAACGGCTGCAGCGGATATCCCCCGTTGCCGGAAATCGCGGGATATATTTCCGCGAGGTTCGGCATACCGCTGCTTTCGCCGGAACGCTGAAGCATCACCGGAGTTTCCACGCCGGGGTGGCGCAGAAGAATGCGAGCCAGTTCGAAGCCGGAATAGCCGGTCGCACCGAGGATTGCGGTCTTGAGCCTGGCCGTCATTATTGGGTGCCCCTAGGCGAGCATCTCCTGAATGCGGGCGGACAGCCGGTTAGCGCCCCTGGTGTCAGAGCAGACCATCAATATTGTGTCGTCACCTGCGATGGTTCCGATGGCTTCCTCCCAATCCTGACCGTCGAGCGCGGCGGCCACGGGCTGCGCACTGCCTACCGTCGTCTTAATGACGAGCAGGTTCTGTGCCGGCTTCACTTCCAGCACAAACTCGCGCACCAGTCGCGAAACCGGAGGCAGTGCGGGTTCCGACACCGCTTCGCCGGGCAGCATGTACCCTGCTCCGGTCTTCACCAGGCCCAGTTCGCGGATGTCCCGCGAAAGCGTCGCCTGCCCTACCTTCAATCCGCGCTTGCCCAGCGCGCGCTGCAGATCCTCCTGGCTGCCTAGCGAACTTCGTTCCAGCAGTTCCAGAATGACCTTCTGTCGCAGCGGTTTGCTCATAGTGCATGACTATTCATCGTAATGAATAATTATTCATTTATGGTAACGGATGTGCAGGAGGTGTCAAGTAGAAATTTCGGCGCGGGCCAGAATGTAGGCGCGAGCGTCCCGCTCGTGCAGGGGGCTTAACGGAACTCGGAGTCTAGAAGGGCCGAAATCAGCAATCGGCGTGGCTCCAGGCCGGCTTGGCTGCCTCCCCAGCACGAGCGGGACGCTCCGCGCCTACATCGGACGGTTACTGCCACACACCTTCCGCCTGGCACATTGCCAGGGACGTGCTGTATTCCTTGGCCGATTCTGCGGTGGAGAAGAACGAGCGATGCAGGCGCTGCACTACCTCGACCGCCCGTGATTCATCCACCAGGAAGCTGATGTTCCGCTCCGACGCTCCCTGACAGATCATGCGTACGTCAATGTCGCCAACTGCACGAAACGCCCGTCCGGCGATTTCGGGACGGCGCCGGACCTGCTCTCCCACCAGGCAAACCAGGGCCTTGTGGTTTTCCCAGCGCACGTTGGCCATGCCTTTCAGTTCTTCGGCGATAGCCGGAAGGGCAGACACCGAACTTACCAGCAGTGCCAGGCTGCCGCGTGAGGCCGAAAGCAGATCCAGGCTGTGCTGGTGACGCTCGAACACATCAAAGACTTCGCGCAACAGTTCGGGTGCAAACCAGCGAACCGGCTCGATGTCCACGATCGCGACTCCACGCTTCGAGGTGATGGCCTTGACTCGGCCATCGGCTTCGCAGTGCGCCACGATTTCGGTTCCCGGGCAGTCCGGATTGCGCGAATTGAGCACCCAGACCGGAACATTGCTGCGCATGGCCGGAACGAGCGTGGCAGGGTGCAACACCTTCGCGCCGAAATAGGCCAGATCGGCCGCCTCGTCAAAACTCATGCGCGCGACGCGCCGGGCCTCCGGACAAAGGTTCGGATCGGTGGTCATGATGCCATCCACGTCGGTCCAGATCTCAATCCGCTTGGCGCGCAGGCCAGCTCCAACGATCGACGCACTGAAATCCGAGCCTCCGCGGCCCAGTGTCGTGGGAATGCCGTCCCGGGTCGCGCCCACGAACCCGCCCATCACGGGCACGCGCCCTGATTCCAATAATGGAACCAGCACAGTCTGCAGGCTTTCGTTGGTCTCATCCCAGAGTGGTGTGGCTCGGGTATGCGCCGCGTCGGTGACGATGCACTCTCTTGCATCCACCAGCGTGGCATCCACTCCCGCATTGCGTAACGCCGAGTGCACCAGCTTGGACGAAAGAGATTCGCCCACCCCCAAGAGGTGATCCTGGGATCGCGGCGCGAACGTTTTCTCGGACGCAATCGCGCTCAGCACAGATTCCAGAGTCGCGAATTCGCTCTCCAACTCGCTACACAGTCGGCTGCATTCCTCGCCGTCCAGCAGTCCGTGGGCGACGGTTTCATGCCGCTGGCGGAGAAGTTGAAGACTCTCACGGGCGGAGTCCATGCGTCCCTCCGCCGCTGCCCAGCCTGCCGTCATCAACTGGTCGGTCACTTTGGCCAGGGCGCTGATCACCAGTACCGGGCGGTGGGGCGAGGGTCGCGCCACCAGTTGACACAATCGCCGAATGGCGGCAGGGTCCTCGACCGAAGTACCGCCAAACTTCATGACGACGCATGGCGCTCGCCGGCTCACTGCTTCCCTGCTCGCTTCAGACGGGTCGTTCATTTGTCTCCCCTTGCGCTCTTGGTGTTTGCATGTCATTTCTCGGGACAAACAAAAACCCACCTGCCAGTTGCTTCTGGCGGTGGGTCTTTGTCAGCTGCTAAAACTTTTTGTGGCTCAGCTCACCAGGCACCCTCCCCAGAAGACACAGTAATTCGTGTCGATGTGGCCATCGTTGTAATTCGCTTAGCCTTCTGGGAAGTAAGTGTCATTGGCTCCTGTTGTGCTGAACCGCGATCTAGTTGTGTTGCTCCCGGCCCAATCTTGGTTCCGGCTTTTCTGGTTGAAACTCCTCAAAGAATTGCATCAGCCGGTCGATCAATCTACGCCTGCCTCCGATGACGTGGAGGCCGCTCTCGTGCTGATGCTCTTCCAGGATCTTGTTCAAACCGCTTTCCAATTCCGTCATACCGCACCCCCTCAGCTGGGTTCAAACCACGAGGATGACCGCTTAGTGAGAGCGATCAAAGCTTCTGAGGCTTCTACCAGAGAGTAACAATTTCCAGGTGCAAACAGAAATTTGAAATTGTGATGCTCTGAATCGACAAATCCGATGGGGTGGTCCAGAACCCTACTTGGACGCAGAGGCCAACTGTCGCACCGTACTGATGAAGGTGGTGGTGGCGCGGGTATGTGTACGATCGCGCCGGTAGGCAATCCCCAGTTCACGCCAAAGCTCTTCCTCTCGAATGGGAATCAGCTTGACCCTTCCGGCCAGCACCTGGTCCTTGGCAAAACTGGAGCTGATCAGCGAAACTCCCAGGCCCGCCGCCACGAAGCTCTTGATCATTCCCACGCTGGGCAATTCCATTCGTACCTGCAGGTGGGAAGCATAAGGACGAAACAACTTGTCCATGACCCGGCGGCTGTAGCCGGTCTTGGGCAGCAGCAGCGGCTGCTTAGCGATCTCGCTGACGGGTACCACGTCCAGCTTTGCCAAGGCATTTTGCGGACTCACCATCAGCATGAGCTGGTCGCGAAAGATGGCATGGGTCTTCAGGCTGGGCGATTTTACCGGCAGGGTCACAATTCCAACGTCGATAGTACCGTTTTCCAGCTTCTCGACAATCTTATAGCTGAAGTTGCGGTAAATGCTGATTTGCACCGTCGGATACAAGTGACAGTACTTGGCGAAGACGTCTGGCAATACGTACAGGCAGGTGGCCTCATTGGCGCCGATGACCAGTGTGCCGCGCGGACTGGTTCCCTGGTCGGCGACGGCCAGCAGAGATTCATCGCGCATCTGCAGCAGGCGCTCCGCGTAGGCGAACAGCACCCTGCCGGCGGGCGTCAAGGTCACATCCTTGCCGGAACGGTCGAGAAGACGGTCACCGTATTCCTGTTCGAGCTGGCGGATCTGGGCGCTGACCGCGGACTGGGAACGGAACACTTTTTGCCCGGCGCGGGAAAAGCTCCCCAGTTTGGCCACTTCCATAAACGTCACTAACTGGTCGAAGTCCATGGGTAGTGGGAGATTATAGCGGAGACGCGGAACCGATTCTCAAATCTCCGGTTCGCAAAGCCAAATGGGCAGGCTGTCCGAGAACTTATATCTGACATCCGAGAACTGGATTCAACGCTCAAGCCAGCCCGGTTTGCATTGACGACACATGGTCTCTTTCTTTCAATACCACCCCTTTCAGCACCGCGCCCAAGCCTTTGGAATCGACTGCGGGATGCGCATAGACTGCTGGCGCCACAGGCCGTCTGAGCCTGGCCAGGATCGGCGCCCATGTCTCTGCCACCGTGCATGGCAGAACCAGAGGCGCCACACGCAAAAATGGTAAAGGCGCCTCGGCATTCAACAAACTCGCCGCGCGCGGGCTGCCGGTGAGACGAAGATGCTTGCGCAGTACCCGGCGCAGCCACAACTCTTCCCGGACCTCGATCGGAGCCAAGCCGACCGAGTGCTGATTGTATCCGTGCCCGGTGATTGAGTCGCGCAAGAGGTAGGCGAGGCCGCCGGTCATTCCCGCGCCCAGGTTCATCCCCGCCGGGCCAAGAATGACGGCTACGCCGGCGGTCATATACTCGCAACCGTGCTGGCCAACTCCCTCGACCACGGCAAGTGCGCCACTATTGCGTACGGCAAAGCGCTCGCCTACTCGACCCGCGACGTACAGTTCTCCGCTGGTCGCGCCGTAAAGCAAGGTGTTGCCCGCGACCACATCGCCGCGCGACGACGCTTCCTCCCCGGCGGTGATGGCAATCGTGCCTCCAGACAAACTCTTGCCTACGTAGTCGTTGGCCTCTCCTACCAGACGGAAGTTCAATCCCTGGATGAGAAACCCACCGAAGCTCTGACCTGCGCTGCCCACAAATTCATATTTCCCCGGGACATCGCTCTGCGGGGGCCCCACGCGTCGCAACATCTCTCCGCTTAAATGCGCTCCGATAGCGCGATCGGAGTTGGTGATTCGGAAACGACGTCGGCGTAGAGTCCGAGGTCCTGCGTCCAGGGTACGATTCAACTCGCGATAGAGGCTGCTTTCGTCCTCGCTCGGGCAGGTTGGTTGGTGCGAATCGGCGATCGGATCGAGCAACCCAGCCAGGGTTCTGGCCGCTTGCAGAGTTTGGGGTCGCAGGCGTGCGACGTCACCCACGATTTCATCGATCGAACTGGCCCCGAGAGTCGCCAGCAGTTCGCGGACGTCCGCTGCCACTGCCCGGAAGTAGGTCTCAACCATCTCCGGTTTTCCCGTGAAGCGGGTGCGCAATTTCTCATCCTGGGTGGCGATGCCGACCGGACAGGTATTGAGATGGCATTGCCGCGCCATCACACAGCCCAAGGCGAGCAGAGCAGCAGTGCCAAAACCAAATTCGTCCGCGCCCAGCAGGGCACCGATGATGACGTCCCGCGCAAACTTGAATCCGCCGTCTACGCGCAGGCGAACGCGGCGACGCAGCCCCGCCTTCACCAGCGCGGAATGAGCGTCGCGCAGGCCTACCTCCCACGGCAGGCCGGTGTTCTTGATGGAAGTAATCGGCGATGCGCCGGTGCCGCCATCGTGGCCGCTGATGGTAATGACGTCAGCTCCGGCCTTGGCCACGCCCGTGGCGATGATACCCACGCCGGCGCTGGCTACCAGTTTCACTCCAATTCGCGCCCGCGGGTTTATGGCGCGCAGGTCGTAGATCAGTTGCGCCAGATCCTCGATGCTGTAAATGTCATGATGCGGTGGCGGTGAGATCAGCATCATCTTGGGCACAGCATGCCGCAAGCGTGCGATGTAGACCGTCACTTTGCTGGCGGGAAGCTGGCCACCTTCGCCCGGCTTGGCGCCTTGCGCAATCTTGATTTCCAGTTCGTCGGCGTGAACCAGATATTCCGCAGTCACTCCAAATCGTGCCGAGGCAACTTGCTTGACCCGGTTATTGGCCTCCCCGCCATCGCGATAGACCTCCGGGTCTTCTCCACCCTCGCCGGTATTGCTGCGTCCGCCCAGGCGGTTCATGGCCACGGCGAGAGTATGGTGCGTTTCCGGCGAAATCGCTCCCA
>JBGQIG010000194.1:0-6098 GCA_041498365.1 Terriglobia bacterium
AATCCCCATTCTCTTCCCGACCCGTTTCAGCACGTCCAGCGCCTGCTGTAATTGTTCGGTGGTGTGCGTCGCCGTCATGATCGTCCGGATGCGCGCCTTGCCTTCCGGGACGGTCGGGAACGCGATGCCGGTGCCCAGCACGCCTTCTTTGAACAGTTCGCGGGAAAAATCCATGGTGATTTTGCCGTCTCCAATGATGATCGGAGTAATCGGGGTTTCGCTGGCGGGCGTGGTTTTGCCTCCGATGTCGAAGCCGAGCAGTCCCAATTCCTTTTTCCAGAAGCGGGTGTTTTCCCAGAGCTTCTCCATGCGCTCCGGTTCGTTTTCCAGCACATCGAAAGCCGCGATGCAGGTTGCCGCCACGGAGGGCGGATGCGAAGTCGAAAACAGGAATGGCCGGGCGCGGTGATAGAGAAAATCAATCAGGTCTCGCGTGCCGCAAACATATCCACCCAGCGCGCCGATGGCTTTTGACAGCGTTCCTACCTGAATATCCACGCGTCCGTGCATCTTGAAGTGATCGATAGTACCGCGGCCATTGCGGCCCAGGACACCGGAGGCGTGAGCGTCGTCCACCATCATGATGGCGCCATACTTCTCAGCCAGGTCGCACAACCCGGGCAGCGGACCGATGTCGCCGTCCATGGAGAAGACGCCGTCCGTGATCAGCAACTTCTTGCCAAGCTGATCTTGCACGCTGGCCAGTCGCTCCTCGGCCTGCGCGATATTCTTGTGTTCGAAGACCAGAATCTTGGCTCGCGACAGGCGTGCACCGTCAATGATGGAAGCGTGGTTGAGCTGGTCGGAGATGATGAAGTCCTCTTTGCCCAGTACCGCCGACACCGTGCCAGCATTGGCCGCAAATCCGGACTGGAAGACCACGCAAGCTTCGACATTCTTGAAGCGGGCGATTTTCTCTTCCAGCTCCATATGAATCTTCATGGTGCCGGCGATAGTGCGCACCGCGCCGGATCCGACACCGTATCTTCGGGTAGCCTCAAGCGCAGCCTCGCGCAATTTGGGATGCGTGGTCAGGCCCAGGTAATTGTTCGAAGCCAGGTTGATGACTCTCTTTCCATCGAAAGTGCAAACTGGAGCCTGCTCGTCTTCGAGGACGCGCAGGCGGAAATGCGTGCCCTTGGCCTTGAGATCGTTGAGCTCGCCGGTGAGGTACGAAAGAGGATTAGCGCGGGCGGCGGTCGTTGCCATCTGGTGCTCTCCGGTTCTGGATTGCAGAAAAGAAACGATTCGTGGCCACCAGTCTAATACCCGGCAGGCACTCGAAAGACAGTTCGCAGTTCATGGTTCCCAGTCGTCAGTTTCGGACCAGTTGCACCAGGGTTTTCAGATCGGGCACTTCGAGATCCGGCTGGCCTGATGCGGCTTTGGCCGCGCCCGCACCTGGACGGGGCGATGGACGGTTCACCCACACCGTGGCGATCCCCAGCGACTTCGCCGGAATTACATCATGATAGATGCTCTGACCAACGTGCAGCCATTGCCCTGGCGCCGCGCCGATTCTTTCCTGCGCCAGCTTGAACACCTGCAGCGAGGGCTTGTAAGCGCGGGCCTGCTGGGCGGTGATCACGTGATCGAAGCTCACCTCGAGGCGGCGGGCCGTCGCGGCGAAAAGGTCGTCGTCCACGTTGGAGAGGATCGCGAGCCGGCAGCTCGCCTTGAGCGTGCGCAGCGCGGCGATGGTATCGGGGAATGGCGGCCATGTGGCCAACGAGTCGGGCAGGGAACGCACCTCGGCTTCCGTCGGTTTGAATCCAAGGCGCTCGCCAAACCCGCGCACCACCGATTGGAGCACTTCGCGATATGGATGAAATTCTCCCTGTTCGGCCTGTGCTTCCAACTCGGAGTAGACACTCAGGAGCTCGTAGTCCGAGATGGTTTTGCCGTGTGCGGCGAGAATGGGTCGCAAGGCAGAGAAAATTCCTGTCTCCCAGTCAATAAGGGTGCCGTAGCAGTCGAAGGTCAGTACCTGGAACGAAGTGAAGTTCAGCATAGGAGGCCAACCCACGGCTTGCGCCGTGGGTTCATTTTCGCACCGGCGGTTGGCTAAGGACTGACGACTGAAGGCTGACGACTGATCTACTTCACTTCCAGCGGTTGTTCCAGCTTGAAGCTGAGCGCGGACTCCGCCGGCAGAACGACGTCTTTGTTGCCGGTGAACGCGGCACCGCCGGTGCCTGCACCCGCGCCCGCGACCGCGCCGATGGCAGCACCTTTGCCGCCTCCTGCCAGACCGCCGATCAGCGCGCCTAGACCCGCGCCACCGCCGGCCATTACCGCTGTGCGTTTGCCTTTGCCCTTTTCCGTGCGGACCACGGAAGACGTGGCGATGGACCTCTCGGAGCCGTTCACCGTGATCGAAGTCAACCGCAATTGCAGTACCGCCCCGCCCTTGAACCGGCCCAGCGGTTTTGCATCGACTACGATGCCGGAAGCCGTCGCACCTGCGGGGATCGCTGTCTTGCCGTCAACCTCAACCGGGGCGGCCACCGTGGCCGCGAAAGTTTGGCCGGGCGAGCTGATCTTGGAGCCCAGCGCTTGCCCCAGACGAACGGTCAGCACCGTACCCGCCGGGACAATCAAGGGCTTTACGACCTCGTCCTCGGCTTTGGTCTTAGACATCGCGGAGCCAGAACTCTTGTCCGTGGCAGATGTCGAGTTATCATTTGAAGCCGTGGGCTCGGACGGTTTGCTGCTGCAGCCGGGCAGGACAAGCGATAGATAGAGGCCCAGGGTGAGTAATACCAAGCGCGATCTCATGATTCCCTCCATGTGGGGATGGTTTATCAGAAAGCCCAGTCGTGCGCAAACGATGGTAACAGGATACCGTGGCCCACGCTTCAAATCGCGGCCAGCTTAGATCTTATCTTCAGAGGACGCAGCAGTCAGGGCAGCGCCGTCTTTCTTCTCGTCGAACAGGTCAAGGCCCGACAGCACAGGCGTGCCATCCGCGGAAACGCTTTCGGAGTTAGCCGTGGACGCCGGGGCTTGTGGCTCAACCGCTGGAGCGGGTTCATCTTCGGGCGTCTTCTTCTCCAGAAACTTCGCAGAGTTCAGCAGCGGACGGCCGAGCGATGGATTGTAGCCGGTCCAGGCGCCGTCCGCTTCCGCGCTCCGCTCGAACTGTGACCGCATCGCATCCATCTTCGAATCGAGATCGTCAAGATAGTGAAGCATCAGCGCCTCGGGGAACATGGGCAGCTTGGGCGAACCGAAATCGTACTGGCCATGATGGCTGATGATGAGGTGCTCAACCAGCGTCTTGAGCGAATCCGGGAAACCCGGCAACTGGGGGAGCTTCGCCTGCAGCATTTCCAGTTCGATAATCATGTGCCCCAGCAACTGGCCGCGCGTAGTGTAAGAAAACGAGCGATTGTAGGTAAGCTCGTGAATCTTGCCGATATCGTGCAGGAAGGCGCCGGTAAGCAGCAGGTCGCGATTAATCTGGGGATAGTTGCGGCACATCAGGTCGCAGGAGTGAAACAGCGAGACCACGTGCTCAAGCAAGCCGCCGATGAAGGCGTGATGCAGGGTCTTGGCGGCCGGCGCGTTGCGGTAACCCTCGGCGATTTCCGGGTCGGCCATAAACACCTCAACCAGGGCCTTGAGATGAGGGTCTTTGAAAGTTGCCACGAAGCCCGCCAGGGTCCGCCACAGCTCGTCGACATCTTTCCTGGTTTTGGGCAGATAGTCGGCAAAATCGACCTCCGATTCCCCCATGCGGCGAAGCTTGTGGATGGTGAGCTGAAAACGGTTCTTGTACTTGTTGATCAGCCCCTTCACCTTGATGAAGTCGTCCTGGTCAAAGGCGTCGATCGCCTCATCGACGTTGTCCCACATCTTGCCTTCGAGCTGCCCGCTGCGGTCGCCCAGGGTTAACGCCAGGTAGGGTTCACCACTTTTCTTAGGTTTGACTTGCCGGGAAACGACGACGAAGCTGGAAGTAATGACCTTGTTCTCGTACAGTCCGCAGTCGGAAACGAAGAATTCCTTCATAACTCACTGCCCGTCATTCGCGTCCAGGGGTTCGCAAAAGAACCCCAACTCGCGTTCTGAAGAGGCATGGATCAAGCCTAGCTTAAACTAGATGATGCCCAACTTTTTCTTCTTTTTCTTGAGTTCCTTGGCGCCGGCTTCCTTGGCGGTAGTTTCAATCGGTTTGGTCTGGTTGGGGCTGGCGCCAGTATCCACATAGCCGGCCTTGATATCGATGTAGGCTTCCTCGCGCAGCTTCTGCAGATATGCGCGCAGCGCGGGCTGCAGTTTGTGCATGTAGATTGCGTCTTGAACCTTGGGCTCAATCTGGCTCAGAGGCGGTATGCCGGCCATCTGGTGTTCCACAACCTTCAGGATGACAAAGCCCTGCTTGGTGCGGATAACGTCGGAGACATCGCCGGGTTTCATAGCAAAGGTCTTGTCTTCGAGTTCCTTGGCCAGCGTGCCTCGCTTGAAGTACCCGAGATCGCCGCTCTGAGCTGCAGTAGGCCCATCCGAATTCTTCTTAGCGACATCGTCAAAGTTCGCCCCTTTGCGAATCTGCGCTAGCAAATCGTCCGCCTTTGCCTGCGCCGCCGCTACCGGCTGCGATTCATCGGCCGGAGCGTCCTTGCTCTTTTTCTCCGTAGAAACCAGCAGTTCGCTCAGCCGAATTTGTTCCGGCTGCTCCAACTGGCTCTTGTGCTCGTCGTAGAATTGCTGCAATTCCTCCTTGGTGACGGACATCCGGGAGCCGACTTCTCTGGAGATCACCTGCTGCGTGATGATCTGGTTCTTCAGGTTCTGTTTGAAATCTTCAAACGAAATGCCTTGACCCTGAGCCGCCTTTTCCAGGTCTTCCATCGATTCCAGGTTCATTTCCTTACGCATTTCGTCGAGGCGCTTGATCACTTCCGTATCGGCCGTCAGGCCCAGATCCTTGCCCTTTTCGAGCAGCAACTGCTGGTCGATCAGGTCGCGCAGCACATCCTTGTCCCTTTCGGCCACGATCTTGTCGGCGTTCTTCGGGTCCTGCTGTTGCGCTTCCTGCTTCAACTGCTCTTTGCTGCGCTGGTACTCGGTACGGGTAACAATCTGATTATTGATGCGGGCTACAATTTCCTCGACAATGGTGTCGGCGGGCAGAAGCGGAGGCAGGACGGCAAGACAAACCAGCAACAGCCAGGGGAGTAGTCTTCGCATAGTAATTCGGGTGGCCACACCCCGATCCCATGATCGACGTGGTGACAACCACGTAAATTGTACCTCTCGAGGCAGGTTCGCGGCCACTGAGCATCCTGTTATCATGAACAGTTTTTACTCTGGTGCCAGTATGAACCCCAGGAGAAGTGAATGAAGATTCTCGCATGTGTCGCGCTTGTCATTCTCTTCGGAGTGGCCAATATTCCCGCCTGTGCCCAAAAGACCAAAACCCGAAAGACCAGCGTGTCAGCGCCGGGAATTTCCCAGTTGCAGAAGATGACCGCCCGCTTTGCTCCCACCCCGCTGCGCGTGGATACGTCGAAGCTCTCCACCGCAGACCAGCAGGCGCTGGTCAAACTGGTTGAAGCTGGGCGCATCATGGACGATATCTTCCTGACACAGTACTGGAGCGGCAATTCCGCTCTTTATGCCCGCCTGCAGAAGGACACGACGGCGCTGGGGAAGGCCCGTCTGCAATACTTCTGGATCAACAAGGGCCCCTGGTCCGCGCTGGATGAATTCAAGGCCTTCCTCCCCGGCGTTCCGGCGGAGAAACCCAAGGGAGCAAATTTCTATCCCGAGGATATGAGTAAAGAGGAATTCGAAACCTGGGCGGCCTCCTTGCCGAAAGAGGAACAGGAACAGGCCAGAGGATTTTTCACGGTCATCCGTCGGAAGAGCGACCCTGACTCAAAGAGTCGCGGCCAACTCGTCGCCATCCCCTACAGTGAAGAGTACAAAGATGCCCTGACTCGGGCGGCAAGCCTGTTGCGAGAAGCGGCTAATCTTACCGACAACGCTTCGTTGAAGAATTTTCTCAGCCTGCGCGCGGATGCGTTTCTTTCGAACAACTACTACGACAGCGACCTGGCCTGGATGGATCTGGACGCGCCCATCGACAT
>JBGQIG010000195.1:0-6080 GCA_041498365.1 Terriglobia bacterium
GGGCGGCGATTACTGGGCGGCGATGTCGCGGCCCTTACGTTCGAAGTTCCATTCGCTGTCAACTTTGATGAAAACCTGCATTTCAGCGTGAACGCCGTTCCCCGGGACTACCGCTCGTTTTTCGTCACGCCCTCGATTCGCGCCAACGTTTTCCCCGGCGCCGGGCTATCTCCCTGGGTCAGTGTGGGTGGAGGGTTCGGCTATTTCAGTGAGAATTCCTCGCTCGAATTTTTTGGGCCGAACCCGGGCGAAACCGGGACCTCGACCGGAGTGTTTCAGATCGGCGGGGGAATCGATATGAAAGTGTGGCGGCGCTTCAGCGTGCGCGGCCAGGTGCGGGACTTCTTCTCCGGCGTGCCCAACCTGAACGTAGATACCGGCAAAAGCCGCCAGCATAACCTGTTCGTGGGTGGCGGAATCGTCTGGCATTTCTGAGCGCAAGGGTCAGCGGCCACGCGTGGCTGTAATCTCTGCGCACAACTCTGGCAAGCGCCGCACATCCTCGACGGAGTCATCGAAACGGGCGTGCTCGTAGTGCCGGGTAAATTCCGCGACTTTCTCGCGGACGCGGGCATCGTCAATCCGGGAGACAAATTCTTCGGGAGTTTGTGTGGGTGATTTGCGCCAACCGCGCCGGGCAACGATCTCCGTCATCCGCTCGTACCAGATTGTGGCTGCCTGACGCGGAGACTTCTCCGGTCGCGCCGCCAGCCGGCGCCTGCCCAGCGCCTGCCACAGCCGCCGCGCATTCACCAGGAACAGAAGCAGAGTCGCGATCAGCATACCCCCAAGACCCCAACCCAATGGCGACCCAGCCATGGTGCTCTCCGTGCGGCGCGCGGCCGTGAGCATAGCCTCATAATGGTGGCGCCACCACTGTCGCAGTGTCCAAAACAAGCGGCGGCTGCTGGTTCTTGCGCTCACTGCCAGGGTTTGTTGGTGGCCGGCGTCGTAGTTGACGACCCACTCCCGCCAGAACGAGGCCATGGCGTCGACGTACAGCATCACCCGGCTCAAACCGGTGCGGATTGGCATCGACGCACCCGGCGTGGGATCGAAGGCTACCCAGCCATACTCCGGAAAATATGCTTCCACCCAGGAGTGAGCGTTGCTGGCCCGCACGACATATTGCGAGGTCAGGTCGTTGAACTCGCCGGTACGGAATCCATTCACGATGCGAGAGGGAATTCCCAGAGTCCGCAACATGACGGCCATCGAGGAGGCAAAGTACTCGCAGTGTCCCCGTTTGCGATCGAAGAGAAAGTTGGCCAGCGGATCGTGCGGCACGGTGCGTGACAGTTGCAGGCTGTACGTAAAATGGGTGTGAAGATAGCTTTCCAGCGCAAGCGCTTTGTCGTAGTTGTTGTCCACCGAGGCTGTAATCTGGTTCGCCAGCTGCGGGATGCGACGATCCACCGGAGGCAAGCCCAGGTAGGTCGAAAGCACATCCGGCGGATAAGTTCTCCCGGCCGTGCGCAGGTCGCCGGCTGCAGGTTGCGCAATATCGGAAGTCGCCTGGTAGCGGTTGACGGGATGCTCGGCATCGAGATCGAAAACCGCGGCGCCGTCGTCGATCGCCACTTGCCTGTAGTTGCCTTCCAGGACTTCCGGTGCGGCGGAAAGGAAAAAGACGTTCATGCCCACCGGCTCCATCAACACCCGATAGTGAATTCGACGGGAAGACGCTTGCCGGAGATTGGCGCGCGGCTGTGCCAAAAGGAAACGCCCGTCGAGAGACGGAGACAGCAGGCGCTGGTCGCGACTATTCGACCAGGTTCGGCCGTTGAAGTTGCTGAGCGTCACTCCTCGCCATTTCAGGTCGAAACCGCCTCGCTCGTCCCCGTCAATCTGAATGTGCATCACCACCGAACTGGATTGCTGGATCTCACCGATGCGTCCCAGTTGCACCGTGTCACTGAAGCCGCTGGTAATTTCGCCCCCCGGAGCATACGCGCTCAGATAGCCGGCTGAGACGCGAGGCAGGAGGAAGAAAATACCTCCCGCACCCAGCAGAATGCAGAACACTAGGACGGGGGAAGCGATCACCAGCGAGGCCGCCATATTCCGGGATGTCGGCCCGCCGCCAGATTCCCGGGAATGAACTGCGGCTTTGGCGGAGATGTGTCGCATCTCCATCAGAATGAATGCGACCACAGCGGTCAGCATGAAGCCGGCGAAAGCCAGCAGGAAGACGCTGTCCACGGTAAGCAGCGCGGCCGTGAGCACCATCAGAAACGCGATGACTGACAGAAAGTAGAAATCGCGGTCGCGCTGCGCCGAGAAAAGCCGCACCACCATCACAAACAAAACCAGATGGACGGTTGCGTTGAGAAACCCGCCCGAGATCAGAAAATAGTCGGCCAGGTAAAACGCCACATAGCCAATGGTCAGAAAAGAAGTCCAGCGCTCTGGGACCAGCCAGGTGCGACGGCGAAGCAGCAAGTATCCGCGGAGCAAAAGCGCCGCGCTGACCAGCAGCACCGTAGGAGCGTCCAAGCCTCGGGTAGTGGCCAGCGTTCCAAAACCAGTCAGCACCATCAGATACAGCGCGAACTCAAAGTAGCGTGGGAGGGCCGTTACCAGCGGAGTCGGCGCGGGTTGCACTCTTGGAGCTGAAGAAGACATGGATTCTTTCCAATTGTTCTTGATTCCAGCCAGGAAAGAAAGAGTACCTCAGGCACTTCATATCCCGCGGGGCGATGGCTCGAACCGTCCATTACTAGTAGGCCCAACGCAGCAGAGTTGCGCCCACCGTGAATCCGGCGCCGACCGACGCCAGTAGTACCAGATTGCCTTTCTTGAGCTTGCCTTCCTGCAACGCGGTATCCATCGCCAAGGGGATGGTTCCGGCGGTGGTGTTGCCGTAACGATCGATATTGATGATTACGCTGTCCGGCCTCAACCCCAGGCGATCTGCCGTGGCCGTGATGATTCGCCGGTTGGCCTGATGGGGAATGAAAGTATCGATGTCGCTCCCCTTCAGGCCATTGCGGGTCAGGATCTTTTCACAAATCTCTGCCTGCTTGCGCACCGCAAACTTGAACACTGCCTGGCCGTCCTGATGAACGTAGTGCATCCGCTTGTCCACGGTTTCCAGCGTGGCCGGATGGAGACTGCCGCCGCCCGGCATGTACAGCGAACATCCACCCGAACCATCGACTTCGTGAATGAAATCGATCAGGCCTTCGGAGTCATTTTCCGCCGGCTCCAGGATGACCGCGCCGGCCCCGTCGCCGAAGATCACGCAGGTCGCGCGGTCGGTGTAGTCGATGATCGAAGACATCACGTCCGCTCCGATCACCATGACTTTCTTATGCGTGCCCGTGGCGATGAATTGCGCTCCTGTCTGCAGGCCATAGACGAAGGCCGAACAGGCCGCTGAAAGATCGAATCCCCAGACACCCTTCGCGCCCAGCTTGTGCTGCACTAGGCAAGCGGTGGAGGGGAAAAACATGTCCGGCGTGACCGTGGCCACGATGATCGCATCCAGATCGGAGGGCGCCAGGCCGCGTCCGGCCAGAGCCCGCCGCGCCGCCTCGACCGCCAAGTCGCTGGTGGCTACCCCCTTATCGGCGATGTGCCGCTCGCGGATGCCGGTGCGGTCGACGATCCAATCGTTGGATGTTTCCACCATCTTTTCCAGATCGTCGTTGGTCAGCAGGCGAGGCGGGACGTAAGTGCCCAGGGCAGTAATCTTGGCGTGCACGAGTTGGCTCACTCGATGAGTTCTCCCGGTTCGAGGACGAACTGGCTATTTTGACGTACCCAAGGGGCAATGTCCAACTGTGTGTGCCCCAGAGGTTTACTGAAACACATCCAGCCATACTGCGGCGCCCTGCCGGCCGCGCGAGGTTACTCGCGGACATGTACCTGCAGAAGGGAAGGGCTGGGCGAAACCGCCCCGCCACCCTGCCGAAAGACAGCCATCGGACCGAAATGGAACAAGTCCCGGAATGGAACCATGGAGACCTTCGCTTGCAGGCAACGTTTCATTACTCTTCACCAGCCACTCGAGAACGCTTGCGGCGCGCCGCTTTTGACGCGTCAACGAAAGTTTCTCAGTACTCGGATCTTCAGGAAAGGGGATCAGAGATGATCGGAACAGCAAAGTCTTCCCGCGCAAGGTTGGTCAGCGTAATCGTCTTTTCTCTCGCTATCTCTCTACTGTCCAGCTGCGGCGGTGGCACGACTGTCGGCGGGTCGGGCGCGACCTCCAACGGAATGGCAATTACTCCTTCCAGCGCCACGCTTCGTGCCGGAGATACGATGCAGTTCTCGGCCGCGGTCACGGGAAATACGAGCCAGGCAGTGACCTGGTCGGTGAATGGAGTAGTGTCGGGAAATCCGACTGTCGGCACCATCGACCAAAAGGGAATGTATCAGTCGCCGCTTAACGTCCCGACGCCGAATTCGGTGAAAGTGGAGGCAGTCAGCGCAGCCGACAAGTCCCTTTCCGCCAGCGTTCCAGTAAGTCTGGAGAATCCGGTTCCGACACCCCAGAATGTGAGTCCGACTTTGCTTCCCGTGGGCAATTTCTCGCTGACCGTCGGGGGCGCGAACTTCGTGAACGGTTCCACAGTCCTGTTTGGCGGGACGCCTCTGGCTACCACTTTTGTCTCTCGCACCCAGCTCACGGCCACCGGGACCTCCACCACCGCGCAAAAAGGCACGGTCAAGATCGAGGTGGAGAATCCGGACCCCGGAAAGATCAGATCCACAGCCTCATTGAACGTGCAGGTGGGCACAGCCGGTCAGGTCTCGTTGCAGGTGATCCCGGCTACCGTTCAAATCCAGGCCGGCGATAGTGTCAATTTCAGGGTTGCCATCTCCGGCGCGGGCGCCAATACCGCCGTCAAGTGGGCAATAAATGGAATCCCTAGCGGCAACGCAACGCTAGGCACGATTACCCCCGGCGGTGTTTACACCGCACCCGCCACCCTGCCGAACCCCAACACGATTACGGTGCAGGCCACCAGCCTGGCCGACACGACTGCGAGTGCCACGGGCATGGTGACTTTGACCAATCCTTTGCCGGTCGTGACCGCGGTCCTGCCCACCAGCATTCCGGTGGGCGATTTCACTCTGGTGGTCAGCGGTCAAAAGTTTGTTAACGGCGCGGTAGTCACGTTCGGAGGCACGTTCCTGGTCACCACCTTTGTCTCCTCTACGCAGCTGACGGCGACCGGCACTGCCACCGCCGCACAGGCCGGGACGGTCCCGATCACGGTGATCAATCCCGCGCCTGGTTCGGCGACCTCCAACCAGTTTGCGCTACAGGTGGGAACCTCGGCCAACGCGCTGAGCGCCGCGGCGGCCGCGCGTCTGCTCGAACAGGCCACCTGGGGTGTGAACCCGCAGTCGCTCTCGCATGTGCAAGCGGTGGGCATGCAGGCTTATCTGAATGAGCAGTTCGCAACTCCTGTTTCGCTCTTTCCCGCGCCCGGCGCAAATGACGACATGTCGGTGTTGCAGAGGCAATTCTTCACCAGCGCCCTTACCGGACAGGACCAACTGCGGCAGCGGGTTGCCTGGGGGCTTTCGCAGATCATGGTGGCTTCAGCGGCCAAGATCAACAACCCCAGCGCCCTCGTGCTTTGGCAGAACATGTTTCAGAACGACGCTTTTGGCAACTTCTCCACCCTGTTGACCGACGTCACCCTGAGTCCGGTGATGGGCAACTATCTGGACATGGTGAACAACGACAAGCCCGATCCCGCTCGCGGCATCAACCCCAACGAAAACTTCGCCCGCGAAATATTGCAGCTGTTCAGTATCGGACTGGAGCAACTGAATCCGGACGGCACACCCCAACTGGATAGCTCAGGTAATGCCATTCCGACGTATGGCCAGGACGAGATCATTGGCTTTGCCCATGTGTTCACGGGTTGGACCTATCCCACCAAGCCGGGCGCGACCGCTAAGTTCAAAAATCCCGAATTCTACGGCGGGCCGATGATCCCCTTTGACAGCCACCACGATACCGGCGCAAAACTGCTGCTCAATGGAGTAACGCTGCCGGGTGGTGGAACCACGCAGGCTGACCTGACCGCTTCGCTGCAGAACATTTTCAATCATCCCAA
>JBGQIG010000196.1:0-6062 GCA_041498365.1 Terriglobia bacterium
AGGCACCGTTACGACAGGGCAATATGGCGGTTTTGGCCAACAGCGGATCAACGACGTCACCGGTCCTACCGGTCCGTTCACATCACAGGAAACTATCAACGACGTGTTGAACCTCTTCGTGTTCCGCCCGGACATCCACCTTGGAGTGGTGATCAAAGCGCTGCAGGCCAAGAATCTGCTTCAGATTCTCGCCGAGCCGAACCTGATCGCGGTCAATGGGAAGGAGGCCAGCTTCCTGGCCGGCGGAGAATTTCCCTTTCCCATCGTCCAGCCGGGAGCGGGTTTTACTGCCGTTACCATCTCGTTTAAAGAATTCGGCGTGCAGCTGAAATTTACTCCTGTGATCATGCCCAACGGGAATATCCATTTGAAAGTGGCGCCGTCGGTCAGCGCTTTGGATTTCGCCAACGCTCTCACGATTTCCGGCTTCACCGTACCCGCGCTGAGTACGCGGAAAGCAGAAACCGAGTTCGAACTGCGGGACGGGCAAAGTTTTGTCATCGCGGGATTGATCGACAATCGGGTGACGGATCTGTACAACAAGATACCCGGTTTGGGCGACATCCCGATTTTGGGAAATTTTTTCAGAAGTAAGAGTGCGCAAAGAACCAATTCTGAACTGATGGTGCTATGCACGGCGCGACGTATTTCGCCCAACACCCAGCCGCCACCCCTGCCCGCTATTCCGAAGCCGTACATGGATAGGGATCAGTTCGACAGCAAAAAGCCGTCTGGCGACGGTAAGTGAAAAGCTCGAGCTGCTTTTTCGGCAAGTTACAGTTCAGGCAGGCAGAAATGTTGAAGCGAGAGAATCAGTAGGGGACCAGAAGGACAATGCCCGAACTTTCAGTTGTAATCGTAGCCCAGGACAGCGAACAGCGTGCTGTACTTCAGGTACTGGTGGACGGTACCAGCGTAGCCCGGGTGGTGCACAGTTGCGCCAGCTATCCGGTGGTGGTCTCGGATCCGGTCCTGCGCCGGGTCCAAAGCGCGAATCCTCAGGTGGTCGTGGTGGATGTGCCCTCGGACAATCACACCCTGGCGCTAAGAGCGATTGAATTAATTCACCAGGAAGTTCGCGATGCGGTTGTATTTGCCGTGGGCAGCATGGCTCAGCCTCAGGTCATTGTGAGCGCGATGCGTTCCGGCGCGCGTGAATTTATTGAGCGTCCCACCACCACGACCGACCTCCTGGAAGCCTTCGTTCGCCTGACCACGGCACAACGAAAAGTGGATCGGGAAGGACCGCGAGGGAAGGTTTTTACCGTGGTCAACGCCAAGGGTGGCAGCGGTGCCACGACCACGGCGGTGAATCTTGCGCTGGCGTTGCACTCGGCCCACGGCAACGTGGCGCTGGTAGACATTGCGCCGCTGGGACACACCGCCCTGCACATGAACCTGAAACCACTTTTCACAGTGGCGGACGCAATCCGCAACCTGCATCGGCTGGACAGCTCCCTGCTGGAAAGCTTCATGACCCGGCACAGCGGCGGCCTTCAACTACTGGCTGGGGCCAATACGCCGGTACTTGTCGAACCCGCGACCGCGGAGTTCGCGCGTTTGTTCGATTTGCTGGTCGGCCATTTCCGTTACGTGGTCGTGGACGCATCGTCGCGAGTGGACGCGACTACGCGCCTGGTCTGCAATCTCTCAGAGACTGTGCTGCTGGTGGCCCATGCCGACGTTGCCTCCCTGTGGAGTGCGACCCGGATACAGCAATATCTGGGCGAGACCGGAGGACGGGAGAGAGTGCGGCTGGTACTGAACCGCTTTCGCAAGATCGCGGGTTTCAGTGAAGCCGATGCTGAGGCTGCCGCCGGAGCCAAGCTGCTGTGGAAGATTCCTAATCAATATTTTGCGGTATCGGCCGCGATTGATCGCGGGGTCCCCCTCATGCAACAGAGTTATGGCGAGATGGCCAGATCGTTTGCCGGCCTGGCCGCTTGCTTGACCGAAAACGATCTCGATGTTAAGCGCAAGGCCTGGTCGCTGTTCAAAACCGTCTAGTTCGAGGTACTTATCAAGCCTTTCCGCAGCCTCTCAGCCGCAGGTGACGAAAGTGACTTTTTCCGCTGCGTTACTAGGCTGACCCCCACTAGCTGGGCTATCCTAGGTTAAGACATGCCGAATCTACAGACTTTCGAAAGAACCGAGTACCAGCAGGTCAAGGCCGATCTGCACCGCAAGATTCTGGACCGCCTCGACCTGGAGAAACTCGGCCGCACTCCCAGCGACGCGGCCCGGGAAGAAGTCCTGCTCCTCATACGGAACACGGTGAACAGCGAGGCCGTGCCCCTCAGCTTCGCTGAGCGCGAGCGTCTGTCGCGTGAGATTCTGGATGAGATCTTCGGCCTGGGTCCGCTGGAACCGCTGCTCAAGGATCCCACCATCTCCGACATTCTGGTCAACCGTTACAACAAGGTATATGTGGAACGGGCAGGCAAGCTCGAGCCCACGGGCCTGAGCTTCAAGGATGACGCGCATTTGATGCAAATTATCGACCGAATCGTCTCGCGCATCGGAAGGCGCGTAGACGAGTCCTCGCCCATGGTCGACGCGCGCCTGGCCGACGGTTCTCGTGTCAACGCAATCATTCCGCCCCTGGCCATCGACGGCCCCTGTCTCTCGATTCGGCGTTTCGGCCGCGACCCGGTTACAGCCCGCAACATGATCGAGAACAAGACCATGACCGAGCCCATGCTGGAGCTGCTATCGGCCATGGTGAAAGGACGGCTGAACTTCCTCATCTCCGGTGGAACCGGCGCCGGCAAGACCACGTTGTTGAATGTTCTCTCCGGCTACATCCCGAACTCCGACCGCATTGTCACCATCGAAGACGCGGCCGAATTGCAGATGAAGCAGGAGCACGTGGTGCGCTTGGAAACCCGCCCGCCCAACATCGAAGGCAAGGGAGCAGTGCGGCAGCGGCAGTTGGTCATCAACAGCCTGCGTATGCGCCCCGACCGCATCGTGGTGGGCGAGGTCCGCGGCGAAGAAGCCTTTGACATGCTCCAGGCGATGAACACCGGTCACGAGGGCTCCCTGACCACGGTGCACGCCAACACCCAGCGGGACGCGCTGGCTCGTATCGAGAACATGTGCTCCATGGCCAATCTCAACATCCCGGAGCGGGCGATGCGCCACCAGATTGCAGCCGCCATTCATGCCGTGGTCCAGATCGCACGCCTCTCCGACGGCACGCGCAAGGTCATCACCATCTCCGAAGTGACGGGCATGGAAGGCGACGTGATTTGCATGCAGGACATCTTCGTCTTCGAACGACAGGGGATTGACGAGAACGGGAAAGTCCGCGGCACGTTTCGCGCTACCGGAATCCGGCCGAAATTTGCCGACCGGCTGGCGACCGCGGGCTGTCGCCTGCGTCCGGCGTTGTTTGAATCGCGGATGGAGGTCTAGCGGGCGGGGTCAGACGTCGTATGTTCATCCTGATTGCCATTGCCGTATTTCTGGTGGTCGCGCTGGCGGTGTTTGTCATCGCTTCCCTGCTGGACGAGCGCAGCTCCAAGGCTCGCCTGCTGCGGGAGCGCCTCACCACCGTGCAGAAAGCGGTGGATCGCCAGCCCAGCGAGGAACTGGCGCTGCTGCGGGATGAAGTATTGAGCAAGATCCCGGCGCTGGACAACCTGCTGCGCCGCTCCTCCAAGATCTCAAGCCTGCAGACCTTGCTGGAGCAGGCTGATGTGAAGAGCCGGGCCGGCAACGTCGTGCTCCTGTGTCTGCTCAGCGGAGCCGGGATGGGACTGGTGGTCCTGCTGTTCAGCGGGTTCCCCCAATTTGCCTGGTTGGGCCTTATCCTGGGTGCGTTCCTGCCGTATTCGTACGCGAATTACAAGAGGACTAAGCGCTTCCAGAAATTCGAGGAGATTTTTCCCGAAGCCATTGACACCCTGGCCCGGGCGGTGCGCGCCGGCCACGCCTTCACCACCGCGCTGGAGTTGATCGCCAGCGAGCTTGGCGAGCCGGTCGCCTCCGAGTTTCGCAAGTTGTTTGAAGAGCAAAAATTTGGTCTGCCGGTGCGGGACGCGCTCATTAACCTCACCCAACGCGTTCCCCTGGTGGACGTAAAGTTCTTCGTCACCGCCGTCATGCTGCAGCGGGAGACTGGCGGTAATCTTGCGGAAATCCTGGACAACCTGTCGTATGTCATTCGGGAGCGCTTCAAGATCATGCGGCAGGTGCGGGTGCACACCGCGCAGGGGCGGATGACCATGATGCTGCTGATGGGCCTGCCGCCCATCATCGTGATCACGATGCAGACCATGAACCCGAGCTTCATTCGTCCGTTGTTTGACGATCCCCTCGGGCACATACTGATCGTGGTGGGCATCACATTGCAAACCGTCGGTTATTTCGTGATTCGAAGGATCATTCAGATTCAGGTCTAAAACATGGCTCTGGCGCTGGCAATCGTGTTGTTTCTGACCGTGGCCCTGGTCGTGTTTTCATTCGGGGCCGCCGCCTACGCTCCTTTTTCGGTGCTGGGCTCGCGCCTGCGCGCCCTGGGCTGGCAGAAGACCCAGACCCAGGAAAAGCCGGCGTTCAAGGAACGGCTGGAACAGGCGCTCGATCCCTTGAGCAAGGCTCTTCCCCTTTCACCCAGTGAAGTTTCAAGGGCCCGCAAGTGGCTGATTCAGGCGGGCCATCGGGAGCCGCGCCACTTGACCATTTATGTCGGGACGCGCGTGCTGCTGGCCTTGTTGGGGATGGCCGCGGTTATTGCCGTAAAGGGGAATATCGATCTGCTGTGGATGGTCGGAGTTGGAGGAATCGGGTTCTTCATCCCTCGTTTTGCGCTCAAGCGCATGATCCGCGATCGGCAGAAGCGCATCACTCTGGCATTGCCGGACGCGCTCGATCTCACCGTGATCTGCGTGGAGGTAGGCCTGGCGCTGGATCAGGCCCTGATGCGGGTCGGCGAGGATCTGCGTCATGCCCATCCTGACCTGAGCGACGAATTCCACCTGGTGAACCTGGAAATGCGGGCGGGCAAGCCACGGGCCGAGGCGCTGCGCAACCTGGTCGAACGGACCGGCGTGGACGATGTGCGCGCTCTGGTGGCCACCCTGGTACAGACCGATCGCTTTGGAACCAGCGTCAGCCAGGCACTGCGCATTCATTCTGATTCGCTGCGTACGGAGCGGCGGCAACGAGCTGAGGAACAGGCCGCAAAAACCACCATCAAGATGATCATCCCTCTGGTCTTGTTTGTTCTTCCCTCCATCATCTTTGTGACCCTGGGCCCGGCGATGATCCAGCTGTTTCGAATCCTGATGCCACAGGCGGGGCGTTGAAATTGCTTTGGCTACAGGGTCAACCCCAGGAGTTGTGAATGCCGGTACCGGGTTCTACGGGATACGCACTCAACCGCACGCGACAGACCTACCTGGCAACGCATCTGCGCATCGCGGAAACGCACTGGTCCCGCTTCTGCGGCTTGATGTGCACCGATGCCGGCAGCTTCCCTGCCGGGCAAGGCTTATGGATTGTTCCCTCTCGCGGCGTGCACACCTTCGCCATGCGCTTTCCCATCGATGTGGTTTATCTGGATGGCGAAAAAAAAGTGGTCTATGTGGAAGAGAATGTGAAGCCGTGGCGGGTGGCCCCGGTTCGCCTGCGCGCCACTTCGGTACTGGAGCTTCCGGGCAGCACCTTGAGTTCTACACAAACCGCCATCGGCGACGAAATTGAGATTGCTGTGGGAGAAGCAGGGGAGGCAAGTCGCTCGTGAACGATGTCCCCAAGTTTCTGGTGGAATGGTCCTCCCCATGGGATGAGTTCTTGACCGCCATAGGTCCCGCGCTGGGACGATCGCCAAAGCGGCTGGCCGGCGAGGCCAAGGTTGGCCTGTTTCCCTGGTGGGGAATGCTTGTCTCCTGGGCGATTGAACTGGTCTTCCTGATCGCCATCATCGTGGTACCGGCGAAGCTGGCCAGCATGCAGCCCTACGAGCCGCCGGCAAAACCCAAGTACGACATCATCTACTATTCCGGCAACGAGTTGCCACGAACCGAAGACGTGGGAGGCGCGCAGGCAGGCCGTTC
>JBGQIG010000197.1:0-6050 GCA_041498365.1 Terriglobia bacterium
ACATGCTGCCCAACATCTTCGGCCAGCGCACCAAGAAGCGGAAGATGAAGGTCAACGAAGCCTTCGAGTACCTGATCCAGGAAGAAGAGCAGCGCCTGATTGACATGGACCAGGTCACCCGCATGGCCATCGATCGGGTGGAAGACGCCGGAATCATATTCCTCGACGAAATCGATAAGATCGCCGGCCGCGAGAGCGGCCACGGACCGGACGTTTCCCGCGAGGGTGTGCAGCGGGACATCCTGCCCATTGTCGAAGGCACGACGGTAAACACGCGCTATGGCATGGTACGCACCGACCACATCCTGTTCATCGCCGCGGGCGCGTTCCATGTTTCCAAGCCCAGCGATCTCATTCCTGAGCTGCAGGGTCGCTTCCCCATCCGCGTGGAACTGCAGTCGCTCACCATGGATGACTTCATCCGCATTCTGACCGAACCCAAGTCCTCATTGGTGAAGCAATACACAGCACTGCTTGAGACCGAGGGCGTGAAGCTGGAATTCACCCGCGAGGCCCAGGAAGAAATTGCCCGCTATGCCTTCCGCGTAAACGAAGGCACGGAAAACATCGGCGCACGCCGCCTGCACACCATCATGGAACGCGTGCTCGACGAAATCAGCTTCGACGCCCCCGACAAAAAAGGCGAGCACATCAAGATAGACGCCGATTACGTGCGCAAGATGCTGGCTGACATTGTCAAAGATCAGGATTTGTCCCGCTACATTCTTTAGGGCTCTAACCACAGAGGACACGAAGGGCACGGAGGAAATTTCTCTGCGTCCTCTGTGTCCTCTGTGGTTAATATTGTCTAACCATGAAGTCCATCGACCGGCAGCGGCTGAAGTCCCTCATGCAGCGCGAGCAGCAGCGCTTTGTGAACGAGCGCCCCAAGTCCAAGGCGCTGTTCGACCGCGCCGGCAAATCGTTGCTGGGCGGTGTGCCCATGAACTGGATGATCAAGTGGGCCGGCGCATTCCCGCCCTTCGTCCGCGAGGCCCAGGGCGCGCACTTCTACGACGTGGACGGTCACCGCTACATCGATCTGTGCCTGGGCGACACTGGCGCCATGACCGGACATTCCCCCTTCTCGACGGTCAAGGCCATCGAGGAACAGTCCAAGCGCGGAATCACGTTGATGCTGCCCACCGAAGATGCGATTTTCGTCGCAGAAGAACTGCAGCAGCGTTTCGGTCTGCCCTACTGGCAATTCGCGCTTACCGCCACGGATGCTAACCGGTTTGCCATTCGCCTGGCACGACAGATCACGCAGCGTCCCAAGATTCTGGTGTTCAACTGGTGCTATCACGGCACCGTGGACGAAAGTTTTATCACTCTGAAGGACGGCGTCGCGCAAGCCCGTCGCGGCAACATCGGTCCACCCGTCAATCCGGCGGTTACAACCAAGGTGGTTGAGTTTAACGATCCCGCAGCGCTCGAGAAGGCGCTGGCTCCCGGAGACGTGGCCTGCGTGCTGGCCGAGCCGGTTATGACCAATGTCGGCATCGTGCATCCCGAGCCTGTCTATCACAAGGCGTTACGGGATCTCACGCGCAAATTCGGCACGTTGCTGATCATCGACGAAACCCACACCATTTGTGCCGGGCCGGGCGGCTATACCCGGGCCGAGAATCTCGAGCCTGACTTTTTCATTTTCGGGAAAGCTATCGCCGGCGGGTTTCCCGGCGCAGCCTACGGATTCACGCAGGAGGTGGCGAAGTGCATATCTGATGGCCAAAATCTGGAAGACTGCGACACCGGCGGCATTGGCGGAACCCTGGCGGGCAACGCGCTGTCGCTCGCCGCCATGCGGGCCACTTTGACCAAGGTGCTCACCAAAGAAGCTTTCGCTCGCATGATGCCTGTCGCCGAGCGCTGGACCGCGGGAGTCGAGAAGGCCATCGCCGAATTCGACCTGCCCTGGCACGTCACGCGCCTGGGTTGCCGCGCCGAATATCAGTTCTCCGCACAGCGGCCCCGGAACGGGACTGAAGCCCACGATGCCATGGACTTCGAACTGGAGCGCTTCATGCATCTCTACGCCATGAACCGCGGCATCCTGCTGACGCCATTTCACAACATGGCGCTGATGTCGCCCCAGACCGATTCGTCTGATGTTGATCAGCACACTCGCGTCTTCCGCGAGGCCGTAAAAGAATTGGTGGCATAGCGAACCAGCAACTTCTGAAACTCCCGCTCATTCTCAAGACACCGTCATCCCCCGGGGTCCGGGCCGGAGGAATCAGTACCGCCTTCTGTTACCCTGTTTGTCTCTGCGATGAAGCGAGCCAACTGGAATGTCCTGACATGCGTCATGGGTAGTGCTGTGCTCATTTCCTGCGGCAGTACCGGTGCGCCCATCCCGCCCTCCCTGGAATTGCCCAAGCCGGTTACCGATCTGCGCGCCGCGCGTAAGGGAGACAGGGTTTACCTCGCCTGGACGGTTCCGGCCAAGACCGCTGACCGCCAAAGTGTGCGTCATCTTGGTCCGACCCAAGTCTGCCGCAGCCTCAAAGCGGAAGTGGCGGATTGTAAGAATCCAGTTGCGGAAATCCCGGCCAAACAGTTCCCCCTGCCCAGTTCCGAGTCAGCAAGAAAAGGCACTCCAGCCCCCAGAGTTCAGGCCAACTACACCGATACCCTGCCGCGGGAGTTGCAGAAACAGGACCCCACCGCCGCGATTAACTATGCAGTTTCAGTACTGAACGAAAGTGGACGCAGCGCCGGACTCTCCAACCAGGTGCAGGTGCCGTCCGCGCCGACGCTGCCGCCGCCAGAGTATTTCAACGGCAAGGTCGGAAGTGATGGTGTGCTGCTTTCCTGGGAGTGTCCAGGTGCCGGGGCAGCCACTGAAACAAACCCGGCACTCGGGCACAAATTGCGAATCTATCGGCGTGAACAAGACAAGCAAATCGACACCAAGGTCAGCGATGTGAACTTAAAGGACTGTTCCCCGGCCCAACCCGGCATTCAAACTTCGGAAAAATCCTCCCATCAACAGTTTCTCGATCAGACTTTCGAATGGGAGAAGCGCTACGATTATCGCGCTGAGGTAGTTACGGTGGTTTCCGGGCCGGGCAAGCCTGATGTTGAGGTTGAAGGCGATGACACGCCGGCGATTCAGGTCTTCGCCCACGACGTGTTCCCGCCGGAAGTGCCAACCGGCTTGCAAGCAGTTTTCTCAGGTGTAGGTCAAAAACCGTTCGTGGACCTGGTCTGGTCTCCGGACTCCGAAGCCGACCTTGCCGGCTACAACATCTTTCGCCGCGAAGAGGGAGGGGGAGGCCAGCCCTTAAAGCTCAACTCCGAACCGGTAAAAACCTCAGCCTACCGCGACACCGACGTGCAATCAGGGAAAAGATACTCTTACTCGGTGTCCGCCCTGGATGAACGCAACAACGAAAGTGCGCGATCAGAGGAGGCCAGTGAGCAGGTACCATAAGACAGCAATTAGCACTTGGCATTTGGCATTTGGCCCTGGGGCCATTGAAGCACCCTTTTGAGTGTTCGTGGGCTAAGTGCCAATTGCCAATTGCTAATTGCTTGATTCTAACTTCCGAGGTTCCATGAAATATTGCCGTTTTCAGCTGAATGACCAGGCCCACTACGGTCTGGTTGAGTCCGTCGCCGGCGTGGAACAGATCACCCGCGTCTTTCTCAGTTCGCCGGACGCTGCGAATGGAGAACTGGAAGACCTTCCCACCAGGCGGATGGACCATCTTGCGCTGGCGCAGGCCCTTCTGCTCGCTCCGGTTCGCCCCTCGAAAATCGTTTGTGTCGGCCGCAACTACCGTGAGCACGCCGCCGAATTGGGCAACGAAGTCCCCAGCGAACCGTTGATTTTTCTTAAACCGCCCTCTTCATTGCTGGCGCCGGGCGCCCAGGTGCGCCGGCCCCGGCTCTCCGAGCGGGTGGATTATGAAGGCGAACTCGGCGTGGTGATCGCAAAAGAATGCTATAAACTGGCCGCGGACGAAGATGTTCGCTCCTACATCCTCGGCTACACTTGCGTCAACGACGTCACCGCGCGTGACCTGCAGAACAAAGACGGCCAGTGGACCCGCGCCAAGGGCTTTGATACGTTCTGCCCGGTGGGCCCGCTGGTCACGGACGAAGTCGATCCCTGGGCGGGGCTTGGAGTGGAAACCAGGGTCAATGAAACCGTCCGTCAGCAGGGCAACACGCGGGATTTCATCTTCCCCCTTGATGTCGTCATTCGCCATATTTCGCAGGTTATGACGCTGCTGCCGGGAGACCTGATCCCGACCGGCACGCCCAAGGGCGTCGGCCCGGTAGTTGCCGGAGATACGATGGAAGTGACGGTGGAAGGAGTAGGTACGCTGACCAATCCAGTAGTGGATGAGCCAATGTAGGCGCGAGCGTCCCGCTCGTGCGTCCCTGGTTCCTGCATTTTCAGTCGCCCCGATGACTTTGGATGGCCCCGCACGAGCGTTGGACGCTCGCGCCTACATCGAGACTTCCCCGTTTCTGCCGCAGGCCTTATTCTGTTGCTGGAACCGCCGCATGCCATGGCCGTCTTCGATCGCGCAAACCATGATTTCACCTCGTCTTTATGCTTTGATTCTGATCGTCGTTGCTGTTCTGGCCGTTGCCTACTTCCTGCTGCGCCGCAAGCCGAAGACCGCTGATGACCTGGAACGCGAGCGGCGGGCCTGGCTCGACCGCATCGGTCGCATCACCGATGGCACGGTGATTGATGTACAGGAAATGCCGGGCGCCAGCCACCGGCCCGCGACCCTGCTGATCTACCAGTACGACGTCGCGGGAGTCTCCTACGAAGCCTCGCAGGACGTGACTTATCTGCGCCAGTTGATCAACCTTCATTCCTGCCGACTCGGACTTCCAACTTCGGTCCGCTTCGATCCGCAAAATCCCGGGAATTCCATTGTCGTCTCGGAGCGCTGGATGGGCCTGCGGCAATAGGAGAGATGTCGGTCGTCAGTCGTTGGTCGTCAGCCGATAGCGATCCACACAAAAGGGATTTTCGCAGAGCTTTGCAGGGGGACCAGGACTTTGCAGGAGCCGGATTGAGCGGGGTTTTGCAGCCAGCGGGTGGAGCAGGCCTTCAGGCCTGCATATTATGGACAAAAAGCATCCGGGCTTTAGCCCCTGAGGTGCCTCGCGGTTCGCTTCCACGCCAAGTACCGCAGCGGGCTGAAGCCGCCTATTCCAACAGCAACTGTAAATGCAGGGCTGGAAGCCCTGCTCCACCCCTTTCCTGGTCCACTCAGGAAATGCCGGTCTTTTGACACGCCCAAGCCGAGTGAAGGCCAGGTATTGACGGGACCAACGAGACACCTGGAGTGATGCGCCGAACTATCGCCCGCTGGCCCCGTCAGTTTCTCCCACCGCAAAAAAAGCCCGGCCGAAGCCGGGCTTGAACTCGATCGCAAAATCCGTTGTCTACGGAGCGATGCGGTCGGTCAGCGTGTCGTTGTGATATGTGGAGTGCTCACGCAACTGCATCCATCCACCTGTGGGTTTGAGCGTATCCGCCATGCCATTCTTTTCGTTGGTGGCAAAATCCTGCCATGAACTGTAGCGGACGACGCTCAGAAACTGCCACGGCCCGCCTTCCAGGTGTTGCATCAGCACATTGCCGGAAGCCAGGTCCCCGGGGACACTCTGCGCTAGTGACTTTTCCAGTTGCTCGCGGTGTCCGGGAGCGGCGCGATAGACCGACACCGCATACACCGAACCTGCCGTTTTGGTGGCTGAGCTCTCGTCAATCCCCATGGCTTTGGTGAACTCGGGCCACGACGGGCCATTGACAAACGTATCGGTGTGCCAGGAGTACAGGTCACGCACGGCGGGAGACACTGCGGTACCAGCGGCTTCCACCGTGGCTTTGGTTCCGAGATGCTGGATAACCGCGTAGTCCCAGTCTTCGCCATCCTGGTGGCGCAAGACAAGGTGATGTGCGGACATAGGCACGCTGGGATCGGCCGTCTTCAGATAGTCCCCGAGCTCGACAACTTTACCGAGCGCAGCCTTGGCGAAGTGGACGTGATAAACGTCGGTGCGTGCCACGG
>JBGQIG010000198.1:0-6013 GCA_041498365.1 Terriglobia bacterium
GCCGCCGGTCACGATTCCGGCAAATCCGGAGGGAGCGAAAGGCGTCCAGTTGGCCGGATTGACCAGCATGCCCCCCACAACCAGGAAGGTAAGAATCGCGCCGATCTTGACCAGCACCATGACGTTATTGGCGCCGGCCGATTCCTTCACCCCGCGGACCAGCAACAGCGTCAGGATAAACACGATTAGGAATCCCGGCACGTTGAAATAGGCCCCCGTCCAATGTCCCGAAGCCCACACCGGACTTGCCCACTGGTCCGGCAAGTCGATACCGAAGGCCGCCAGTTGCGCTTTGCTGTACCCGCTGAAGCCGACAGCTACGGCGACGTTGCTGACCACATATTCCAGGATCAAATCCCAGCCGATGATCCAGGCGAAAATCTCGCCCAGCGTAGCGTAGGAATAGGTGTAGGCGCTGCCTGCGATCGGTATCATCGAAGCCAGTTCCGCATAGCACAAGCCGGCAAAACTGCACGCGACCGCGACCAACAGAAACGAGATGGCAATAGACGGGCCGGCAGGGGGACGCCCGTGCATCAGCGCGCCGGCAGTGCTTCCCGTAGTGAGGAGGTTGTGGATCAGGTCCAACACCTGCGCGTGCAGGAGGGACGGAGCCTCGAAGTGTTCACCTGCGGCGGCGGTGCCGGTTAGGACGAATATCCCTGAGCCGATGATGGCACCTATTCCCAGGGCGGTGAGCGACCACGGGCCGAGAGTTTTCTTGAGGCGATGTCCCGCCTCGTCGGCGTCCGAGATCAGTTTGTCAATGGACTTGCAACAGAGAAGCTGGTTATCGGACGAGCGGGCGGTTGGTGGTTGTGCCAAAGGGTCTCGGTCTCCTGAAGTCCAGCACTTGGCAATTAGCACTTAGCCTTTAGCCAACCGCATGTCCGTTACGAAATCGAACACGCCAGGCTGCTTGCCAAGTGCCAGTTGCCAAATGCCAAATGCTGCTTTTAACGCTTCGCCGTGCCGCGGGCCATCTTTTTCACTTTGCGTTTCGCCGAACCGCGGGCGTATTCACGGGGTTTCAGCGGATTTTCCGTTTTGCGCTTCTTGCGCGCCGCCCGCTTGATTTTCTTACGTTCTTCTTTGCTTAGCGTGCTTGTGTTTGCCATGAGTGCTGTTTATTTCTCCTAAAAAAATGGATGCTCTACCCGCAGAGGCTAAAGCCGCCGCATTTGGACAGTTCCTGCGGCACGCCTGAAGGCGTGCCCTCCCAATTTTGGGCGCCCTCCCGTCTCGGCGCTCTGTCGCGGCGCCCCCCAGTCTTAGTCTCGGCCCGAAACCTCGCGTTCTTGAAGACTCACGCTTGGCTAGAAGCCAGAAGCTAGGAGCTAGTAGCATAAAAGCTTAAGAGGTGACCTTCTCCAGCTGCGCGTACTTCTCTACCAGCTTCTTCAAACCGAAGCGAGGGAATTGTACCGTAATCTTGGCGTCTTCACCTTCTCCTTCGCGCTGGTAGACCGTGCCTTCGCCATACTTTGGGTGTCGGACCTTCTGTCCTGGGCGGAAACCCTTCTTGCCTCTAAGCTCCTCAAGCGGCTGCTTCGGGATGGTGAATTTCTTTCCCCGCGAGGCAAAGAACTCGGCAATGTTTTCGATGGAGTTGTAGGATTTGCCTGAATAGGACGCTGCTTGCGCGCGCTTCGGGTGGCCCGCCCAGCTTGCGCTCTGGTCTTCGTCTTCGTAGGCATAGTGGGTGGAGCCCGGCTCTTGCTCGTGTGGCGCGGGCGCCCCGGCCCGCGCAACTGTCGCCCTTCTTCGCGACCCGCCGAGTTCTTCCACCAGTTCCGCCGGTACCTCCTCCAAAAACCGCGACGGGATGCTGGCTTCCGGCAAATCGGTGCCGTAACGACGGCGGTAGACTGCGCGAGTCAGAATCAACGTGTCCATGGCCCGCGTCATGCCTACGTAGCAGAGGCGACGCTCTTCTTCGATGTCGTCGGGTTGCAGGAAGGTTCGCGAATGGGGGAACAGGCCCTCTTCGAGGCCTCCGAGAAATACCAGCGGAAACTCCAGGCCCTTGGCGGCATGCAGGGTCATGAGCGTGATCTGGGCGCGCTCGTCGTAAGCGTCGGCGTCGCTGACCAGCGCGGCGTGATCCAGAAATTGGTCGAGGGACTCGCCGCGGTCGCGGGAGTCCATGGCGGCGTTGACCAGTTCGCGCAGGTTTTCCACGCGGGAGTCGGCCTCGGGCGTGTTCTCTTCTTCGAGCAATTTGATGTACCCGGTGCGGTCGATGAGGAATTTGAGGATTTCGGCAGTACTGGCAGTCGTAGCACCGGCATCCTGCCGGCTGTCGTGGAGGCGTCCCGCCTCCACATTTTCGGGCGGGCTTTCCCCGCGATCTGGTTCCGGCAGGACGCCGGCGCTACTCTCGCGAGGCTCGCCAAAATCGAAAGTGAAGTTAGCCGGGCTGAAGTCCGTATCCTCATCGACAGGCGAAACACTCTCCTCCACGTCATATTCTGTCGGCTCCGGCTGAGCTGTCTCTTCCAGCCGCTCGGCATAGGTTCCGCCCAGTATGGCGCGCCCGTCTTCGATGAGGCTGGTGAAGCCCTTGAGCGCAGCCAGCGCTCGCTGGGGCAGGAGTTGGCGCTTGATCGCTTCCTGGATCGCACCCCACAGCGACAGGCCGGTCTCGAGCGCGACCCGCTCCAGAGTTTCGATCGTGCTCTTGCCGATTCCGCGGACCGGGGTGTTCACCACGCGCAGCAGCGAGATGGAGTCGTCCGGGTTGTGGATGACTTTGAGGTAGGAAATCATGTCCTTGATCTCCGCCCGCTCGTAAAACGAGAAGCCTCCCACCACGTGATATTTCAACTGATAACGGCGCATGGCCTCTTCAAACAGGCGCGACTGCGAGTTAGTGCGGTAGAGCACGGCGGCGCGCGCGGTCTCGCCTTGATCGGCGGCTTCGCGCAAATACTTCGCGATGTAGTCGGCGGCAAAGAGCGCTTCGTTTTCGCCGTCCGGAGCTTCGTAGTAGCCAACCTTCGTGCCACCCTGACGCGACGTCCACAGGTTCTTGCCCTTGCGCTTCAGATTGTTTGAGACCACGGCCGACGCCGCCTGCAAAATGTTCTGAGTCGAACGATAGTTCTGTTCCAGGCGAATGATTTTCGCTTCGGGGAAATCTTTTTCGAATTCGAGGATGTTACGAATGTCGGCGCCGCGCCACGAGTAGATGGATTGATCTTCATCGCCCACGGCGCAGATGTTGTGATGGGTACCGGCCAGCAGCCGCATCAGTTCGTACTGCGGGCGGTTGGTGTCCTGATACTCGTCTATCATCACGTACTGGAAGCGGCGGTTGTAGTACTCGCGAACCGTCGGAGCCGCCTTCAGCATGCGCACCGTCTCGAGCAGCAAGTCGTCGAAATCGAGGGCGTTGGCTTTGCGCAGGTCTTTTCGATATTCCTCGTAGATGTGGGCCACGCGCTCGGTCTTGGGATCTCCCGACTGCAGATAAACCTCCTGCGGATCGAGCATGTGGTTCTTGGCCCAGGAAATGTGGGCGAGTACGGCGCGCGGGGTGGTCTGCTTGTCGTCGATCCCGAGGCGACGCATGACAGACTTGACCAGCTGCTGCTGGTCAGCCTCGTCGTAAATGACGAAGCTTTTGGTCAGGCCGATGGGAGGCGTGCCGGGGACAGCCGAGGGGATGCGCAGTTGTTCGATATCTCGCCGCAGTACGCGCACGCAGAAAGAGTGGAAGGTTGAGATCACAGGCTTGGCGACGGAGAGCCCGCCCACCAGCTTGTCCACGCGCTCGACCATCTCCTGGGCGGCTTTGTTGGTGAATGTCATCGCCAGAATGGAGTCGGGCATCACGCCCAGGTTTTCGATGAGATGAGCGATACGGTAGGTGATAACCCGAGTTTTGCCGCTGCCCGCGCCGGCCAGGATGAGGACCGGGCCGCCCGTGGTTTCGACGGCGGCACGTTGTTGGGGGTTGAGTTGGTCGAGAAACGACAATGCGCGAAATCCTTAACCTTGCTGCGACTCAGTTCGCTTGGCCGACTTTGCCAGCTTACTTCGTCCGAAGATTCTTCCCACGTACCAGAAGAGCCAGAAAAACAGGGGCATCAAGAGCAGCCGGAACCAGTCTGGCAGGTGCAAGCCAACTCTGGTGGGCTGGAAAACCAGAATAGATCCAACGACAAGAAGCCCAATTTCGACTAACGCAAGGGGCAGCATTCCAAGCAAGAATATCCAAAGGTTCTCATCCACCCGCTCTATCTTTAGGCCCTCGCCTACCCGCGGTATCCTTGCCTGGTCAACCATCACCAAACCGTAGAATCCCTCTCTGCCCACCGCAGTGAGCGCGGCTTTCCAGGATGCTCTGCCCCCTTCGGCTTTCTTATCGCGGGCGTACGCTCTGCTAAGCAATTTTGGCGACCTTGGATTCATATGCGCTGGAGTCGTACTCCTTATCGAACTTTTCGTTGGCTTCGAGATCCGGTGTGCCGGAAGACGCCGAGAACAGAAACATCCTCTGCTCTATTTCATCCAGGGCGATGTCGTCATGGCTGGCCTGTTCGCCGAGCTTAGACAGGAGAAACCGTTTGGCGGAATCGCACGTGAATTCCATAACTATCCTGTCTTCACGGCGGCTTTGCATTCTTCGCACGGACAAATATCCCGCAGGAACTGCCAGGAATAAATGCCCAGTTCGTGGCCATCGTTCCAATGAAACTTGATGGCATACTTGCCCACACCCTCCGCTGAGGTGGGACGGGCCACTTCCTTGAACATGGGAAGCGCGCCAGGCTTGAGTTTGGGCGGTTCGCCGGGCTGGCGGCCGGACTTGCCGCGCTCGTCGTCACAGAGTGCACAGGGACAGGCATTACGCAAGAACGGAAATGGGTAGTGCGAGCGGTGACCGTCCTTCCACTCGATATCCACGCCCGTGCCGGTCGTCAGGTTCACTTTCACGGACTTGGGATCGGGCGGCGGGGGCATGATTTGAGTATCGCACAGGCAAAATTTGTGCGTTTCCCGTCTTGGAAGGACAAGACAATTCAATGTGACGGATGACCGTGCCTGCGGCAAGGGAGTGGCAATAGATTCCTGGCGGGCCCGTAGTGTGAAGGGAGAACGAATCCAGACCTGAATTGCGCCGCTGCGGAGCGGGGCCAGGTTGTCGAAAGGGCGGGAAATCCGGTAGAATTTATGTCTTACAGACTAAGTTCTGAACTTACCTGGAGTTGTCCATGGCACAAGTATGTGAGATCTGCGGCAAGGGGCCGCAATTTGGAAACAACATTAGCCACGCCCACAACGTGAGCAAGCGGCGCTGGAATGTGAATCTGCGGCCGGTCCACGCCAAAGTGGGCGCCACCACCAAGCGTATCCGCGTGTGCACCTCCTGCTTGCGCAGCGGCAAAGTGACAAAAGCGTAGCTTCCCTTCCGACGGGAAAAACCAAATCTGGAAAGGTACGCGAGATCCTTCACCCGGCTGAAGATGGGTCCAGGATGACGCCTGCTTTTCTAACTACGGCTTGGATTGCAGCGGTGCGCTGATCCGCTTCTGGGCGGTTGTAATCAGGGGGCGGAGGGCCTGGACGGAAACGCCCAGGGTGCCGCCGGAAAAGCCGTCGATGTAGGCTTCGTTGATCCCGATTACCTGGCCCCGTGAGTTGAACACGGGGCCACCACTGCCGCCGTGAGCGGTGGGGGCATCGTAAATCAGTTTGTCGCCAACCACGTCTCCCAGATGTCCGCAAGTGGCTGAAGGGCGGATCAGCGACAGCGCTGCCAGTTCGTTGGCGGCGCCAATATCGTCACGACGGAAGGCCAGACGTTCATACACGGCCGGAGGCGATTTCGCCACCATTCCCAGCACGCCCATCGGGTATCCGACAACCGCAACCAATTCTCCCGGATTCGAGGGCCTCTCGGCCAGGGGCAGCGGGCGAAGGCGGCTGATGGCCTGCGAGTTCTCGACCTTCAGGACAGCCAGATCGCCGTGTGCCGACAGCACCAGTGGAGTGATGTCCACGGGCA
>JBGQIG010000199.1:0-5996 GCA_041498365.1 Terriglobia bacterium
CGATGTGCTGGTGGACCCGCGTAATGCAAAGCGTGTGCTGCTGGCCACCGACCGCAGTGGCGTCCTGGCCAGCGACGACGGGGCACAGACCTTCGTGGCCTCCCACAAAGGATACACTCACCGTTACGTAAGCTCGATCCTGCCGGATCAGAACGACTCCAACTCCCTTCTCGTAGGCGTGGTCAACGATCGCGAGTGGGGCGGCGTCTTTTCTACCCGCGATGGCGGACAAACCTGGCAGCAGAAGAGCGCGGGCCTGGGAGGACGCGATGTTTTTGCGCTGCAGCAGGTTTCCAATGGAGCGCTGATCGCCGGCACCAACAAGGGCATCTTCTTTCTTGATCGCAATGCCAGCCAGTGGCGGCCGATCAACACTATCGTCACCGAGAAGGTGCCAGCACGCGTGGTGAAAGGTAGGAAAGGGACGAAGGCAGTAAAGACGCCTGCGGTTGTGGTTCGCTCAGTTCTGGACGCACGCGTGAGCGATATTGAAGTCACACCCAAGCGATGGCTGGCGGCCACCGGGGCTGGACTGTTCATGAGTTCGGACCAGGGCAAGACCTGGACCGGCGGTCCGGTGCTGGGCAAGAATGATTTCGTCGCGGTCGAGTCCGAAGGCGACCTGGAGGTTGCCGCCACTCGCACCAATGTTCTCTATTCCAAGAACGGTGGAGCGACCTGGCAGCAAGCCCCGCTTTCCTCGTATATCACCAGCATTCACGGCGTGACCCTCACGCCGGAGGGCGAGATTCTGGTGGCATCACGGGAAGGCGCCTTCCGCAGCTCCGACTCCGGCGCTACCTGGGAGCACGTTGTGAACGGGATCCCCGACAAGAACATCAGCTCCATCGCCTATGACCAGGGCCGGAAGCGTCTGTTGGCTACCAGCACGGCCACCGGCGTGATATTTGAGAGCCGGGACAGCGGCCGCAGCTGGCATCGCGGTCCCGATTCGGGATATCCGCTGCGTCGCATCAGTGTTGTGCGTGGACGCTTCGTAGGCGCAACCCCATTCGACGGCGTAATCGTCCAGCCCGAGAACGAAGCCGAGAGCGCATCGGTAGGCTTCGGGGGATCCACCAACTAGCAGGCCACCAGCACCGAAACGCTTCAAAATCCACGGAGGAGCGGCTAACCCGCCTCCTCCGTTCTTGTTGAGACGCAGAGCGGTTGAACCGAGCAGCGTCTTAGCAGTTGGGTCGAGCAGTTGGGTGGAGCAGCGCTTCAGCGCTGCATTAAAAGCCTCTATCCTTGACGGCTTCAGCCGCTGAGGTACCTATATTCTTCCTCAACCCACCAGCGCGATAGTACCCGCAATAACTACACGACTGTAATCCTTCGCTTGACTAACCCGCTGATAAATCGACCCCAACGATGGCATCCAGCTTGCGACTTGTCTGGAAGTGGTGGCGCGCCGCAGGATTGTTTTATGAAGGTGTCGAAGGGAAATGGGCAGACCGCCGCCGTGTTCTCCGTTTTGTTCATTGGGTTGACGCTGGTGGGGTGTTCGCGACGTGAGGGCCTGCCAACGGCTGAAGACACTCCGATCGCAGATCAGCACTTGCCTTTTGAGGGCACGTCCGACAAGGATGGAGTCTTTCCCACAGGTTCTCTCACACCCACCGCCATCCCGGCTGGGACTCCGGTCACAGTCCACCTGCAGTCATCTTTATCCAGCGCCACTTCCCGATCAGGCGATTCGTTCGAAGCGGTGCTGGAAGAGCCCATCATTGTCCGCGGACAGATGGTGGCGCCGCGTGGCGCGATCGTGGCGGGGAAGGTGCTCGACGCAAGAGCCTCCGACCAGCTCGAGGAATCGGGCTACATGCGTCTGGCCCTAACGGCCATCTCGCTCAGCGGCAAGTCCCTCCCCATCCAGACCTCCAGCATCTTCGTGAAGCACGGCTCGCATGAGAAACGCCATCCGAAGGTAATCGGCGGGGCCCCGATGACCACAGCCGCGATTAGCCCGGCGTCGAGCCGACGCCTGTCCGGGAGCAGCAAAAGCGTTCTCATTGGCGCCTCGACCAGAACTGTTGCCGTATCCGAACCAGTCTACGAGGAGAACAGCGACGTTGGCGTCACCCCGGAACGGCGTCTGACGTTTCGTCTGGCTCAACCGCTGCCGCTCGAATTCTAATCCCCTCACGGGTAGGCCGGAGCTCGAGCGCACCAGGAATTTGGACAGGTAACTTCGAATTTGTTCGTCTACCAGACCAAGGGCGAATGCCCAGCCAATGCAAAATTATTCTCGAGGGTGCCCCGTCCAAGCTCCGCTTGGGCGGGGATGTTCGTCCGTCACAGAAATTCGAGTGGTTTGTAACTTAAGCTTTCCCCTTGCCCTCCGGATTGAAGCCCTTCCACCAATCCCGTCCGCTGCATTTCCTTACCTTCAGTTGTTACAGCAGACGAGTCCGGGGGGGTGGAAATCGAGTCACAGTGGACGTGTGAAAAAGGGAGAGGGCTGGCAATTCCCCGACGATGAAGCTGCGTCCCTCTGAAAAACCCCGCACAAGCGGAGCTTGGACGGGGCACCCTCGAAGCAATCGGAAAGGGAAAGGGTTGCGCTACCCGCCCGCCGGCGATGACCGCTCCCCACCTACAGCGAGTTCATAAACGCTACCAGGTCAGCTTTCTCATCGTCGCTAAGCAGCATACCGAAACGCTGGTCGTAGAAGTTGACGACTTCCAGCAGGGTCGAGGCGGTGCCGTTGTGGAAGTACGGCGCGCGAGCCGCCAAGCCCCGCAGGCCCGGGACTTTTACCTTACCGATGTCGGCGCACTTACCGGTGACCATGGCTCGTCCTGGATCGGTGGTTACAACTTGCGTGCCGTCGCTGCATTGAATCAGGTAAGAAGGGAGATCGGCCTTGGGAGAGCTGGTTCCGATGTCCATCATTTCGAATAACGAGTCGCTGCCGACGTTCGGCGTGTTGTGGCAACTGGTGCAGGTGCCGATGATCACCGGATTGCCCTGAACATCGTTAAATCCGGGCACCGTGGAAATTCTCATTGGCCGATTATTGAACAGCATTTCTCCGCGCGCGATGGACTGACGCGCCGCGGCGTTCGTGCCGCTCGCGTTGGCCCAATTGGAGTACAGGGTAAAAACATTGGGGTCAAACCCGGCCCCTGAGTTCATTCCGGGAGCGAAGGGCTGCGTCGAGAGGAATACCGGACCGCCATTCGCGCCCTGCGAGCTGAGGTCTCCAGCCAGACTGTCTTCCAATTGAGCGGTGAACAGCGAGGTTTCGAGATTCACAATCTGCTGCAGCTGCGCATCCGTCGGCGCACCGTTTGGTTGGGTATGCACGAGGGTCGCGTCTTTGGCCTGGGTTTGCAGGTCGGGCTCCCGGCCGTCCCACATGATGCCATTGAGAAACCGCAAGTTGGTGGAGGGAAGCGGCCGCCGATAAAGCGCCGGCTGGCTCGCCGTAGTTTCCGGGCACAGGTAAGGATCGCTGATGGAGATGATGCTGAACTCGGCGTTCGCCGGCACCGGCAATGTCATCCGGATCAGCCCCTTATTCAAGAGCAAGCTGTATGCCGCGGTGCGGGCATCCGGTGTAGAGACGTCGGCGCTCGGACAATTGGCGCCGTCGGAGGCGCGAAACACCGGATCCGTGCCCTGGCTGGCCTGGAATCGTTGCTGCAGGTGTGCCGCCGCGATGCTCCATCCATCGGCGACATCATGACAGCTGGCGCACGTCCGGTCGTTCGTCCCTAATTTGCTGAAAAAGGGATTCGAGGTATTGATCGCCTGCTGGCTGAACGTCTTGACGGTGCCGCTGGGGTCCTGGAACGTGGTCTGGAATGGACTCTGAGGGGGTGGGGGCGTCACGATCGCAGGACTGGACCCTGCTCCGCCGCATGCTGTGAACCCCGCCATCGCCAAACCGGCAACGGCCAGCAAAACCCTGTTTCTACCCATTATTACGTGGCCCCTTAGTTCTCACGCCGGGCGGCAAGCATGGCTTGGCCCAGCCTCGTGACGTATTAGGGGATTCGCAGCAGGGAAGGGAGCTTTACTTTATCACATTCAGATTGGAAATCAACTCGATCCATCGGGCTGTCAGGGCGCTTTCGATACCCCAAGCCGGTTACGAACAGTGTGTCGGTTCCGTGGAGTGATCCGCAGGGCCCGCTATGTTCTTTCGTCACATCCTTGTGTGACCGTTGCCCTTTAGCAGTTCGCCGGCCCCCGCCTAGACTTCCCGAAATGGAGAGTATGCCAACAGGGAAACTTGTCGCAGCGGGTTTCCCGATTCGGGAGGGGATGGGCCTTTCGACATGATTCCCGAACCCATTTGGTGCTTTCCCAAAACTTGCCTGGTGGCTAATGCTTTTCGTTTGACGGACGCGCCATGAAAGCCAGCCCGAAAGGTCTTCGATCGTGAGTGCAATCACGCAGTTGCGTCCCGACCATCCCGGATCTCCCGATGTGGGGTTGCTGTTCGCCGCCGTCCAGGCCTTCCCCGAGAGTCTGGCGATTATTGATGCTGGGGTCCTGCTGTACGCCAATCCCGCCTGGGCCCAGATGTTCGAATATGCGGACGCATTGCAGCTGCGAGGTCGGGTGGCGGAAGAATTCATCCCGCGGCATTTTCTGCATCGCAAGACGAACGCCAGGCCGGACGGCTGGGGTGAATCCTGGCCTGCCGTGGAATTCGCCCATGTGCGCCAGGACGGCAGTCAGACACATTTTCAGGTTGCCTGCGTCGCCTTCCGCATCAAGGGCAGAGAATTTCAGGTCATCAGCATACGCGACATTGGCCCCCAGAAGCAGACGGAACAACGCTTGCGGGAATCGCAAAAGATGGAGGCAATCGGCCGGCTGTTAGGCGGGGTAGCTCATGACTTCAACAATCTGCTGACCGGCATCATGCTCTACTGCGACCTCCTGATCAACGGCCTGGGAAAGGACAGCCGCTCCCAGCGCCACGCGCGGGAGATGCGCATGGCGGCGGAACAAGGCGCCGGACTGGTGCAGCAATTGCTCGCCGTGTCGCGCCCTCAAACCACAGAGTCTCGAGTGTTCGTTTTGAATGACGTGGTTGCCGGCTCCGAAGACCTGCTCACCCGCCTGATGGGTGAAACTATCGTCCTGATTACGTCGCTCGCCGATGACCTCGGGGCGGTGAGGATGGACCCGGCGAAAGTCCAGCAAATCCTGCTGAATCTGGTCCTCAATGCCCGCGATGCCATGCCCGAGGGCGGCCAGATTACGCTCGCGACCCAGAACTGCACGGACTACCTTCCCAGCAGCCACGACAAGAAACCCCAGCTTATGCCTTGCGTCGAATTGACCGTGACCGACAGCGGCTGCGGCATGGATGCCGAAACTCTAAGCCGCGCCTTTGAGCCCTTCTTCACTACTAAGAAATCCGGCCGAGGCAACGGCCTGGGGTTGGCTACCGCATACAGCCTGGTGAAGCAGGATGGCGGCACCATCGTGGCGGAAAGCGAGCCGGGAGAAGGTACGCGTGTTTCGGTGCGCCTGCCACGCGTCAACCGGGATACATCAAATTTGAAAGCGAAGAGGTAATTTTATGACTACAGCCGCACTCAGCGCCCCCAACCCTGCCCAGATCGAAGGAGCGAATTTCCTGAATCTCCTGATCGTGGACGACGAACGTGCCATCCGGGAAGTTTGTCGCGATGTCGCGCAATCGCTTGGCTTCAACACCGCCGTGGCCGATTCCGCCGAGCATGCCTATCGCCTGCTGGATTCACAGAACATCGACGTGGTCCTGCTTGACCTCAAATTGCCAGGAGCCGGGGGCCTGGAGGCTTTGCACCGGATCGGTGAACGCAGGCCCGATGCGGTCATTGTGGTCGTGACCGGATACGGCACTGTCCAATCCGCAGTCCAGGCCATGAAGAACGGGGCCTACGACTACGTGACCAAGCCCTTCAGCATGGAAGAACTGAGATTGCTGCTGGAGCGAGTCTCGGGCCACCTGAGGCTGAAAACAGAAAACCGGACGCTGCGCGAG
>JBGQIG010000200.1:0-5992 GCA_041498365.1 Terriglobia bacterium
GAGGGCGAGACGCCCTCGCGACAGCCGGCAAGATGCCGGCGCTACGAAAGCGCACGTCCGTTATAGGTTCGCCCTCAACATGCTGATGATGTCGTCAGAAGTGATGACGCCAGTCAATTTCTTGTTGTCATCCACGACCGGCAGAGTGAGCAGGTTGTATTTGTCAAACAGTTCCGCGACCTCTTTTTCCCTCGCTGCGGCAGGGATGGAAATAAGGGGCTCCTGGGTCAGCGAAAGCATGGGAGTGTCCGGGGTGGCGAGCACTAGCTTGGCCAGAGGCACGGCCCCTGCCAGGGTGCCGTGCGAGTCCACCAGGTAAACCGTACTCACGGTTTCAACCCCGCCTTCGAAGTGACGCAAGGCCTCCACGGCGTCGTGTACCGTGGCGCCTACATGCACCGCCAGGTACTCCGTATTCATCCTGCCGGCAGCGGTGTTCTCTTTGAACTCCAGGAGTTCGACCATTTCCTTGCGTTCCTGGGGCTCCATCTCCAGCAGAATTTCCGAGGTTCGTTCTTCGGGCAGGTCGGCCAGCAGGTCGGCGGCCGCGTCTGGTTCCATCTCTTCCACAATTTCAGCGGCGCGGTCAGAATCGAGGGACTCGACAATCGCTTTCTGCACTTTGGGCTCGACTTCCTCCAGAGCCTCGGCAGCCACCTCCTCGTTGAGGGTCTCGAACACGGCTTCCCGTTCGTCCGGAGCCAGATCTTCGACGATGTCGGCAATGTCGGCGGGATGCAGCTTCGCCAGACGATCATGAGAAATCTTAAGTTTCACCCGGCGGGCCGGATCAGTTTCGATGAGGTCGACGAAGTCCCAGGGAATGGTGCGCGGCGGAATCTGCCGCAGCAGGGCTCGCAAGGCCACAAGCGGAACCACTCCCCTCAGCAGTCGCCGGACGGCGCCCCGGGGTCCTACGTCAACCGAACCCACTTTCAGCACCGGCCGGTTTCCAGCCGATTCCTGCAGCAGGTCCAGGTCGTTCACCCGAACCACTTTCCTGCCAAAAACGTCGATGACCTGCTGGTCAAGCAGATCGCGCCCCAGCAGGAGCATGCCTTCGGAGCCATCGCTCTGCGGCCAGTTTGTGGAGGATACGTCGGTACGAACGCCGCCGTTGATGGAGGTCACGGAGACGAAGGGCAGCATGCGGTCTCCGCTTCCGGTCTTGACGATAACGATGGCGATCCGGGCGCGGTCTTCCTGAGGGATAAGCGCGAGTTCGCGCACCCGTCCACATCGGACGCCGGTGATGTCGAACACCGGAGTGCCTAGTAGTTCGGTAAGCGCCAACGTCGGCATAGTTCCGAGAATACTCAACTGGGGGGCAAGAATCCACATGAGCTTTTCGAGTTTGGGCGCTTCCGTAACCGCCTTCGGCTTTGCAGCCTGTGCGGCCAAAACCCTTAACCGCAAAGAACGCAAAGTACTCGCAAAGGGCGCTGAGAAATTTCGCTCGATGTCTTTCTGGGGCCGTCGAATCTGGAGCGTGGCACGACCCGATGGGCCGCCGCGTTGACATTTCCGAAGCGTAAGGGCAAACTACCGCATTCGCTGAACCATCCGTTTTCCGCTATGGCTAGTCAATCGCCGTGGGCAGGAGCGCAGGACAGCGAAGATTTCAGGGTTTGCGAGCGTATTCGTCAAATCTTTGCCATGACCGAACAACGGGTCTCCTATACGTTGGATTCGACGCTGGAGACCGTCGACAGCGCCGAGCAGGCAGCCAGCCGGATTGCAACCGAAGCGGGCTTCGACGATGACGAGGTCATGAGGATCGCCATGGCCGTGCGCGAGGCTGCGGTCAACGCCGTGCTCCATGGCAATGCCTACGACCCCGGCAAGAAGGTGAGCCTGGCGTTTGAGCGGACCAGCGCGGCCCTCGTGATCACCATCCGGGACCAGGGCAAAGGGCTGGATCCGGAGAAGATTCCCGACCCCCTGGCCCCGGAGAATCTCTTGAAGACGTCGGGCCGCGGCATTTTTCTTATTCGCTCGTTCATGGATGAGGTGCACATACGCCCCTCCCAGACGGGCACCGAAATTAAACTCGTCAAGCACGTCCACCGGCCATCCGGGGACGTTAAGGAGGCTTCCCAGTGAGCATGAAGACCAGTACACGTCAGGTTAACGGCGTCACCATCGTGGATTGCAGCGGCCGCATCACCCTCGGCGAAGGCAGCGTCATCCTGAAGGACGTGGTCCGCGACCTGCTTTCCAAAGGGCAGAAAAAGATCCTGCTCAATCTTGGAGATGTGAACTACATTGACAGCTCGGGCATCGGCGAGCTGGTCAGCGCCTTCACCACCGTGCGCAACCAGGGTGGCGAACTCAAGCTGCTCAACCTGACCAAGAAAGTCCACGACCTGCTGCAGATCACCAAGCTGTACACCGTCTTCGACGTGAAAGACGACGAGGCTGGCGCGGTCAAGTCGTTCAACTAAACTTCCCTTCCGTTTCTTGGCGAGGGCCGGTAGGACACCCGGCCCTCGGCTCTTTTCCGTTTCGGGAAATCCCCACCTTTCTTTTACCCCCGATCGCCCGCCCGCCAGTCCTCCGCATACAATTCACCACAGGCCACGAGCCTGCTGCGGAAAAACCCTGGCTGAGTGAAGTAATCCGGATGGTCTTGGGAGGGCACAACTGCAGTTCGTGCCGGCCGGTTTTGGGAGGGCACGACTTCAGTCGTGCCACAAGGTCGCGAGAACAACCCGGCTTTAGCCGCTGCGGTTGGCTGTTTCGGCCCACGCACGCTTCTTGTCCTTCTCTGTGCAAAGATGCCGCCCCACAATAAATATCCGCTGCTGGTCGCTGCCGTCCTGTTAACCACCTTCGCCCGCTCCGACTGCCTTCCCTTCGAGGAAGCCAAAAGGCATGTCGGCGAGATCAAATGCATCACCGGCAAAGTCGTGCGTGTCAAGCAGGGAAGCCGGGGTGTGCACTTTCTGGATTTCTGTGACGACTACCGGCTGTGCACTTTTACGGTCGTTATCTTCCCCAGCGACCTGAAGAGCGTGGGCGACATCCGGCAGTTGCAGGGCCGGATGATCGAGATCCACGGGAAGGTCAAGGAATACGACGGCCGCGCCGAGATCATTCTGGAGGAATACCGACAACTCAGCGGTGCAGGCACCAGAATTCCGCCACTGCCCAAAAACTACGACGTGGAAAAGAAGGGCCGCTACAGCGCGGGGAAATTCAGCCATCCCAAGTCTGCCAGAAAACCCTCCAGAAAAAAACAGCAAGCCGGGATGGTCACCCAGGAGCCGGAGGACACGGAGTAACGAGGCCTGGAAAAGCTTACCCACGCCAAGGCCGCCCTCCTTGCTGATATGCGCGTACAATCTCTACGTTTTTTGGAATCAAAAGACTGGCCAAATAAAGGTCGTCCCCTTAACCCGTATGAATCACGATCTACAGCGCTTTGTGGACGCCCAGGATCCAGTGTTCGAGCAGGTATGCGCCGAATTGCGCGAGGGCCAGAAAAGGGGGCATTGGATGTGGTTCGTTTTCCCTCAGCTTAGGGGCCTGGGGCACAGTCAGATGGCGACCAGGTTTGCAATCTCATCGCTGCAGGAAGCCGAGGCTTATTTGAAACACCCGGTCCTCGGGCCGCGACTGAGGGAGTGCACTCGGCTGGTGAACCTTGTGGAGGAGCGTTCGATCGACCAGATTTTCGGATACCCTGACGATCTGAAATTTCGATCTTCCATGACTCTGTTTGCCAGCGCCACTTCCGAAAATCAGATCTTCAAGGATGCCCTACAAAAATACTTTGGCGGCAAACCTGATCGCTTAACGATTGAGCTACTTTGACTCTTTGAAGGTTTAGCTCTAGATAGGTGGCCGCGATTTCCCGCTACACCATCCCTCGCTTCAACTCCTCCAGCGGATAAAACGTCCCCCGCCAATCGATCCCGCCGCGTCCTAAAGTCAAGAATGTCGAACGCAGCATGGTGTAAACAAACAGCGCCGTGCTGACGGGATGCAAGACGAAGTAGTAAGGCGGAATGTCCGACTTGGTTGACATTCCCACGTAGATGGAAAACATCGAGAACAGGGCCACCGCGTATCCTACGCGCGCCCAGCCGTGAGCCAGCAGCACTCCGGCAAACGGCATCAGATTCAGAAACGCGAGCGCGAAGCTGGAAGCCAGCGCCCGCGGCCACTGGAATGACATAAGTGCGAAGAAATTCTTGGTGAGATTATCCACCACACCCAGTGCGCCTTTGGCCCAGCGAATGGAAATCAGGTCGGCGCCGAAAACATTGCGCTGCGTGTAGCCGGCATTCTTGACTACCTTGCCCAGCTTCATGTCGTCGAGCACTTCGAAGCGTAGCGCCTGGTATGTGCCGACGGCCTCGTAGACATTTCGGCGAACCAGATTGAAAGCTCCCACCCCGATGTGGTCTTTGGTTCGGGGGTCGGCAACCTTCCAGGGACGGTGCCCGAAGACGAACAGCGTCTGGAAGAATGCGATCATCATTCTTTCGCCCGGACGCTTCATAATCATGCGCGGAAACAGCACCACGTGATCGGCAGGCTCAGATTCGGCGTAAGCCAGGGCGCGCCGGAGGGCATCGGGCTTGAACTGCACGTCAGCGTCGGTGAAGAGCAACCACTCCCCACTGGCCCGATTGCCGGCGGTCCACATGGCGTGTGGCTTACCCATCCAGCCAGCAGGCAATTCGGTGATATGGAGCACCTTGAGCCGGCCGGGTGGCGCGACCGAGGCAATCTTTTCCATGATCTCTCCCGTACGATCCGTGGAGCGATCATCTACCGCGATTACCTCGTAATTTTCGTAATCGAGCGCGAGCAATCGAGTGAGCGTAGCCTCGATGTCGGCTTCTTCGTTGCAGGCTGGGACGACGATGCTGACCCGCGGACCGCCGAGCGGCCTGCGATCCCATTCGGGCCGGGAGATATCGGCAATTTTCGGCACTCCGAGCGCTGCATCCGCTAGACGCCACAGCCAGGCCAGCCCCAGCGTGCAGCCGGCAATCCAATGGAAATAACTCATCCCGCCGAGACTCCGGGAGGGCCGGGATCTTTATCAGTGTGGACGGCGTTAGCGCCCGCCGCGTCAATACGCACCGCTGGGGCAAATCGCATGCCGTAGAAGAGTATGGCGGAAGAAACAGCCATGGCGATGACGGGCAGGATGAAGGCGGCCTGAAGTGAACGCCGGTCGGCAACATATCCCATGAGCGTTGGTGAAGGAACGTCGCCGAGAAGATGAAACATGAAAATGTTGACCGCGATGGCGGTTGCTCGAATGTGTGCTCCGACCGAGTTGACCAGCGCCGTGTTGAGGGGCGAAGTGTTCAGCAAAAGCAGGAATGCTGCCAGGGCGATGGCGGGCACCATCCATGGTCCCTGCTTGAACAAAGCGACGATCATCACCGGTACACCCAGACCCATGCTGACCGCGGAAACAAAATAGTACGAACCCTTCATTCGGGGCAGCAGGCGGTCGCCAAGCCAGCCTCCAATTAAAGAAGCAAGGATGCCATCCACCACGACGATCTGGCCAAAGATCAAGTTCGCCGATTCCAGACTGTACCCCCGCGCACGAGACAGAAAGGTTGGCATCCACACCTGTATTCCTCCCAGCGAAAACGTGCCGGCAGCCATGCCCAGCGTGACCGTCCAGAAGGCAGGGTTGCGCACCAGGCCCAGCAGCGTTCCCCGTTCCGGGGTTTCCTTCAGGGAGTCGAACTGGCCACGTGGCGGTTCCGGCAGGAACCACACCGCCAGCGCCAGCAGGAAGCCGGGAAATGCGGCAACATAAAAAGGAAAGCGCCATCCCATCGCAGGTCCGAGCTTGCCGCCCAGCAAATAGCCCGCCGCGGTACCGCAAGGGATCGCCAGATAGAAGATCCCGAAAATGCGGCCGCGTTTGCTTTCCGGAAAAAGGTCGGCGACAAAAGTGGGTGCAATGGTCACGAATGTAGCCTCGCCGACACCGACCAGCGTATGCCGGAGGAGC